>CALLYR010000520.1 GCA_937859005.1 uncultured Paracoccus sp.
CGGACCCATTCCCGCTCGATCATCCAGCGCAGTTCGGCCTCGGTCAGGGTCGCGCCGAAATCGCGGCCCAGGCCAGCGGCGGTTTCCGCGCCGCCCAGAACACGCGCGGCATCAGACCCATAGGCGCGCACCAGCCGGGCGGCCCAGGGGACGGTCAGGAACGGATGGGCCGCGCGCAGCCGGCCGGCCAGCGCCGCCGCGCCATCGACCGGGAAATCGCCGCCGGGCAGCGGCACCCCCGCCGTCCAGTCCCCGCCCGCTCCCGGCAGATGCGGGGCCAGCCGGGCCAGCGCGGCCTCGGCCAGACGGCGATAGGTGGTGATCTTGCCGCCGAAGACATGCAGGCAGGGCGGTCCGCGTTCGTCCAGCGCCAGCACGTAATCGCGCGTGGCCGCGCTGGCCGAAACCGCACCTTCGTCGTAAAGCGGGCGCACCCCGGAAAAGGTCCAGACCACATCCGCAGGCGTCACCCGCCGCCGGAACCAACCCGAAACGAAATCGCACAGATAGGCTGTTTCCTCGGGCGTGCAGACGGCCCCATCCGGCGGGCCGTGGTGATCCACATCGGTGGTGCCGATCAGGGTGAAGTCGCCCTCGTAAGGGATCGCGAACACGATGCGCCCGTCGCTGCCCTGCAGGATATAGGCCTTGTCATGATCGAACAGCCGTCGGGTGACGATATGGCTGCCCCGCACCAGCCGCAGCCGTCCCGGCGCGGGCAGATGCGCCACGTCGCGGATGACCTGCCCCACCCACGGCCCCGCGGCATTGACCAGCACGCCCGCGCGGAACATCCGCCCGTCCGCCAGACGGACCGTCCAGCCGTCGCCCTCGCGCCGCGCATCGGCCACCTGGGCGCGCGTCAGGATGTCGGCCCCGCGCCCGGCCGCATCGCGGGCGTTCAGCACCACCAGCCGCGCATCGTCCACCCAGGCGTCGGAATATTCATAGGCCCGCGCCAGCCGGTCCTGCAGGACCGCGCCCTCGGGGCTGCGGCGCAGGTCCAGCGTCGTGGTGCCGGGCAGGATGCGGCGATGGCCCAGCGCGTCATACACCAACAGCCCCGCCCGGATCATCAGCCCCGGCCGGTGCCCCCGTTCCCACGGCAGCAGCGTCCCCAGAAGCCGCCCCACCGGCGTATGACCCGGAAAGCGCATCTTCGGGTCCAGCGGCAGCACGAATCGCAGCGGCCGGGCGATATGGGGCATGGCGGCCAGCAGCACCTCGCGCTCGCGCAGCGCCTCGCGCACCAGCCGCAGTTCCAGATATTCAAGATAGCGCAGGCCGCCGTGGAACAGCTTGGTCGAGGCGCTGCTGGTCGCGCCTGCCAGATCGCCCCGTTCGGCCAGCCGCACCGTCAATCCGCGCCCCGCGGCATCGCGGGCGATCCCCGTGCCGTTGACGCCGCCGCCGATGATGAACAGATCCGTCAGCCCCGCCATGTCGCCCGGTCCCCCTGTCCCCGGCGATCGAACATCGGCGCCGGGCCGGCGTCAATCGCCCTGTCGAAAGGCCGCATGGTTCCGATTGCGGACTGTATTCCATGCAGTAGACTGATCCTTGCCGAAAGACAGGTCGGACAGACCCTGGGGAGAGGCCATGGCGGAACTGACACTCGACCGTGCCTGGCCCGACGTCTTCACCCCGGCCGAGGGTCGGGCGCTGTCCGCGGTCCAGGGGCCGCCCCAGATCTGGCGGGCGCGGCAACGGCTGATCCGGGCCGACATCCCGCTTTCGGATTCGCTCTATCTGACGGAAGGCTTTCTTGGCCGCTATCGCGCCGACCGGCTGGGACGGCGGCAGTTCCTGGGCCTGCAGATCCCGGGCGACTATGTCGATCTGCCCGCCTATGCGCTGGGACATCTGGACCATGACATCGACGCGATCAGCGATGCGGTCGTCCGGCATACGCCGCATGACAGGATTCGCGCCCTGCGCTCGCAGGCGCCGGACACCTTCCAGAAGCTGTGGCGGATCTCGCTGATCGACGCCTCGATCCACCGCTACTGGATCTTTCGCGTCGGGCGGCTGGCGGGACGGGCGCGGATCGCCAATTTCCTCTGCGAGATGCTGCTGCGGCTGTATTCCCGGGGGCTGTGCCCGATCGACGGCTTCGAACTGCCGCTGACCCAGATCGACCTGGCCGAGATCTGCGGCATGACCTCGGTCCATGCCAACCGGATGGTGGCCGAACTGCGCGCGGAAGGCATCTGCACCTTTGCCCAGGGCGAGGTCAGGGTCACGCAGCTTGCCCGGATGTTCCGCGCCGCGCAGTTCTCGACCGACTATCTGTATCTGCCGGCCGAAGTGGAACGGGAACTGGCCGCGCGCCTGGGGGACGCGGCCCCTGGCGGCAACCGTGCCCTGCCCGATCCGGGGACGCGAACATCGGCTGCCGGACAGTAACCCCGCCGGACAACCATCGTGCATCATGGAAAGCCACGACCCTGCCGCGGCTTTCCTGAAAGGTCGGAAAACGTCGGGCCCTCATTGCGGGATCGTGGCGGTCCCCTGCGACGGCGTGGTGGTACCCCCGGTGATGGTCCCGGATTCGGCATTGGTGCTGCTGCTGACCTCGCCCGCGCTGGACCCCGATCCGGTCACGCCGGTGCCGCTGCCCGAAGACCCGGTAGAGGACATGTTCTGCGACGTGGCATTCGTATTGTCGTCGCCCTGACCCCCGGCCGAACCATCGGCCGCCGCCCCGTCACTGCTCCCGGCCGCACCCGCTGCGTCATCCGCCGGGCTGCCGTCCGTGGCCGAACCGGTCCCCGCCAGACCCGAGGCAGGGGCCGAAGCCCCGGCTGCCGGCACGGCCGATTCCGGCGCGTTCTGCGTCAGCCAGTCCTGCATCTCCTTCATTTCGGCCTGCTGGGCGGAAATGATCTTCTCGGCCATCTGGCGCACTTCGGGGTCCTTGCCGTGATCCAGCACGGCCTGCGCCATGGCCACCGCGCCGCGGTGATGGGCGATCATGTTGCGCATGAAATCGACATCGGCATTGCCCGTCATCGGCAGGTTCATCATCTCGGCGTGCATGTCCATGTTCGCGCGCGACAGGGCCTGCGAGCCGGGATCGCGGGCCGATCCGGCCTGGCCCATGGGCGCCGTTCCGGCTGTTTGCGCGCTGCCCGAGGCTGCAGTGCCGTCAGGGCTTTGGGCCAGGGCCGCCAAAGGCGTCAGGCCCAGGGACAGGGCAGCGAGGGTCGAAATGAAGCGTGACATCGGGGACTCCGTTCCTGCGGGAATGACAGGCGTCTGCGCGCCAGCCGGGGAAACGCGGCAGGCGGCGAAGATTTCCCCCGGACTAACAATCTTCAACCTTCTGGTCCCGGCAGCATCCACCGCGGGCCCTGCGCGGCAGGATGCCGGACGGGATATCCGCCGGCCGGTCAGGCGCTGGCGATGGTGGAGGCCGTGCTGTTCGAGGCGCAGCTTGGCCCCGAGCCTCCGGATCCCAGCAACAATCTGTGGCAGGGCGACGCGCAGGCGACGGTGCGGGGCGATCATCCGGGCAGCCGGGTCCGGCACAGCCTGTATTCGGCTGCCGCCAGATCCCCGAAACTGGTCCGGCTGGCGGGGGGAATCGCGCTGCTGGGGGTGCTGAGCCTGCTGCCCCGGCCGGACCGCCGCGGGCGCGGGTCCTGACTTCTGCGGCGGCCGGGATCACGGCGCTTCGGGGTGCTCCTGTGGCCCCTTCCCGGCTATCCCCATGCGGGCAGGCCGGGCGCCTGCGGCGGGCCGAGGGGCCGGGGTGAAAAAGACCGATCTTTCCCTGCTTTCGGCCGCGGCCGGAAAATGATTGGGGCCATTGGAAAATACGCCTGCCCCAAGCCCGATCCGGCACGGATCAGAGGAAAATGTTCCTGCGGTTGCCCTGCTCCTGCAGGGCGCCGTTCCCTTGCCGGGTCGGCGGGCCAAGGCTAGATGCCCCTCGGTATGACCGAGTGACGCCCCATGACCATCGACATTTCCAGCATGCACAAAAGCTTCGGCCAGACCGAGGTCCTGCGCGGCATCGACCTGAGTGTGGACAAGGGCGAACTGGTCGCGCTGCTGGGGCCGTCGGGGTCGGGCAAGACGACGCTGCTGCGCATCATCGCGGGGCTGGAATGGCCGGACGCGGGCGGCCTGCACGTCGATGGGCAGGACTGGCTGGCGCTTTCCGCCGCCCAGCGCCGCATCGGATTCGTCTTCCAGAACTATGCGCTGTTTCCGCACATGATCGTGCGCGACAACATCGCCTTCGGCCTGACCGTGCGCCCGCGCGCCGAACGCCCCGACCGGCGGCGGATCGCCGCCACGGTGGACGAACTGCTGCATTTCCTGCAGATCGACGCGCTGGGCGGCCGCTATCCCGCGCAGTTGTCGGGCGGGCAGCGCCAGCGGGTCGCGCTGGGCCGGGCGATGGCGATCGAGCCGACGGTGCTGCTGCTGGACGAACCCTTCGGCGCGCTGGACGCGGCCGTACGCCGCGACCTGCGGCGCTGGCTGCGGGGCGTGCATGACGCGACCGGCACCACGACGATCTTCGTCACCCATGACCAGGAAGAGGCGTTCGAGCTGGCCGACCGGGTCGTCGTGATGGGCGCGGGCCGGATCGAGCAGATCGGCAACGCCGACCGGATCCACGACCATCCCGCCTCGCCCTTTGTCGCGGGCTTCATGGGCGCGACCATCGAATTGCCGGTGACGATCCGGGCGGGCCGGGCCGGGACCGCGCTGGCCGACACCGCCCGCCTGCCCGCGCAGGCCCTGGCCGACGGACCCGCGCGGATGTTCCTGCGCCCCGAGGACGTGGCCCCCGCCGCTGATCCGGCCGGGCCGTGGCAGGTCGCGTCCCTGTCCAGCACCGGCCCGCAGATCCGGCTGATCCTGCGGGACACGGCGGGCACGGAAATCCCCGCCGACCTGCGCCGCCGCGCCCCCGGCGCGGCCGCGCTGACGCCCGGCACGCGGGTGCAGCTGCACCCTGAGGCCGCCGCCATATTCCCCGCAGATGCGTAAGAGGTTGCCGATGAAATTCTCGATCATGAAGGCTGCGGCCGTCGTGCTGGCGCTGGGCGCTACCCCGGCGCTGGCGCAGGACAAGCTGCTGAACGTCAGCTATGACATCAGCCGCGAACTGTTCGAGGCGCTGAACCCCGCTTTCATCGCCAAATGGAAGGCCGACACCGGCCGCGACCTGCAGATCGACCAGTCGCATGGCGGCTCGTCCAAGCAGGCCCGCGCGATCCTCGAAGGGCTGCCCGCCGATGTCGTGACCTTCAACCAGGAAACCGACGTGGACGCGCTGGCCAAGGGCGGGCTCGTGGCCGAGAACTGGCGCGAGGCTTTCCCGAACGGCGCCTCGCCCTGGTATTCGCTGCCCGCCTTCCTTGTCCGCAAGGACAACCCCAAGGGCATCAAGACGTGGGACGATCTGGCGCGCGACGACGTGCAGGTGGTGTTCCCGAACCCGCGCACCTCGGGCAACGGGCGCTATACCTATCTGGCGGCCTATGCCCATGCGCTGAAGGCCAATGGCGGCGATCAGGCCAAGGCGCAGGAATTCGTCGGAAAGATCTTCGCCAATGTCCCGGTCTTCGACACCGGCGGGCGCGCCGCGACCCAGACCTTCGTCGAGCGCGAGATCGGCGACGTGCTGGTGACGTTCGAAGCCGAGACCGCCCAGATCGCCGCGCAATATGCCGACAAGGGCCTTGTCGCCATCACGCCCCCGGACAGCCTGTTCGCGGCCTTCCCGGTCGCCGTGGTGACACCGAACGCCGAGAAGAACGGCACGACCGAACTGGCGAATGCCTATCTGAACTGGCTTTATACCCCCGAGGCGCAGCGGATTCTGGCGCAGGGCCACAACCGCGTCACGGACGGGACGGTCAAGGCCGAATTCGCCGCCAGCTTTCCCGAAGTCGAGCTGCTGACGGTCGATGACATGTTCGGCGGCTGGCAGAAGGTCCAGGACGAGCATCTCGCCGAAGGCGGCATCCTCGACAAGGTGTTCGTCAACCAATGAGTGCTGCCGCGCCAGTCCGGGCAAAACGCGTCCTGCCGGGGTTCACCCTGACCCTCGGCACGACGATGCTTTACCTGACGGTGATCGTGCTGATCCCGGTGCTGGCGCTGATCCTGAAGGGGGCCGAGATCGGCCCCGCCCGCTTCTGGGGCATCGTGACCGCGCCGCGCACGCTGGCCGCGATCCGCATCACGATGACGGCGGCGGCCATCGCCACCGTCATCAACGCGCTTTACGGGCTGCTGATGGCCTGGGTGCTGGTGCGCCACGACTTTCCGGGCAAGCGGCTGCTGGATGCGCTGATGGACATTCCCTTCGCCCTGCCCACGGCGGTCGCGGGGCTGTCGCTGACTGCGCTTTATTCCGCGAACGGCTGGTTCGGCGCGCCGCTTGAGGCCGCGGGCATCCAGGTCGTCTATACGATCTGGGGGATCGTGCTGGCGATGACCTTCACCTCGATCCCCTTCGTCGTCCGTTCCGTCCAGTCGGTGCTGGAGGACCTGGACCCCGCGCTGGAGGATGCGGCCTTCACGCTGGGCGCGGGGCCGTGGACGACCTTTCGCCGCGTGGTCTTCCCCGCGATCCTGCCCGCCTGGCTGGGCGGCATCGCCACGTCCTTCGCGCGCTCGCTGGGCGAATTCGGGGCGGTGGTGTTCATCGCGGGCAACCTGCCCTTCAAGACCGAGATCGCCTCGCTTCTCGCCTTCATCCGGCTTGAGGAATACGACTATGCCGGCGCGGCCGCGATCGCGCTGGTGCTGATGGTCTTCGCGCTGGCGCTGCTGCTGGTGTCGAACCTGATCCAGATCTGGGCCTCGCGCCACGCGGGAGGACCGAGATGAACCGCAGGACGGGTGCCCGGCCCCTGCTGATCGGGCTGGCGGTGCTGCTGACCGCGATTCTGGTCGTGGCGCCGCTGGTGTTCATCTTCGTGCAGGCGCTGTCGCAAGGCTGGGCGGTCTATGCAAAGAACATCCTCGACCCGCTGACGCTGCATGCGATCTGGCTGACGGCGGCGGTTGCAGTGGTCGTGGTGCCCGCGACGGTGGCCTTCGGCATCGCGGCATCCTGGGCGCTGGCCAAGTTCAGCTTTCCGGGGCGCGGGGTGCTTGCGACGCTGATCGAGATTCCGTTTTCCGTGTCCCCGATCATCGCGGGCATCTGCTATCTGCTGCTTTACGGGCGGCAGGGGCTGCTGGGCGGCTGGCTGGCCGAACATGACATCGCCATCCTGTTCGCCCTGCCCGGCATCATCCTGGTCACGATGTTCGTGACCGCGCCCTTCGTCGTGCGCGAGGTGCTGCCGCTGATGCGCGCGCAGGGCAGCGATCAGGAACAGGCCGCCGTCACGCTGGGGGCCAGCGGCTGGCAGCTGTTCCGCCGCGTGACCCTGCCCAACATCCGCTGGGCGCTGCTGTATGGCGCGGTGCTGGCGACCGCCCGCGCAGTGGGCGAATTCGGCGGCGTGGCCGTCGTGTCGGGCAACGTCCGCGGCCAGACCAACACCCTGCCCTTGCATGTCGAGCTGCTGTTCAACGACCTGAACGCGGTCGGCGCCTTTGCCGCGGCAACCACGCTGACGCTGATCGCGCTGGTGGCGCTGGTGGTCAAGGCAGTGCTGGAAGGACGCAGGTAAGGGCCTGCGCCCGATGTCCGCGACTGGGCCGATCCGCTTGCCGGATCAATGCCAATTCTATTACTCGGATATTATTGACACGCCCTCGCCCCGGTCGTAACCGGCAATCTGCGTGAAGCCAGCCGCCAGCCACACGCGGGTTCAACTGAAAGGTTGCGCTCATGCGAATGCGGGTGTCTGCCGGGCTCGTCACCGCCGCTTTTGCCATTCCGGCCCTTGCCGCCGATGTGTCCGTCGAAACCGCCCTCGGGGCCGTCACCCTGCCCGCCGCGCCCGCGAAGGCGGCGGTCCTGGATCTGGGGGCCATCGACACGCTGCTGGCGCTGGGGGGTGACGCCTGCGGCAGTGCCCGGCAAGCTGTATCTCGACCATCTTCAGCCGCTGGCGGGCAAGGCCGCCCCCGTGGGCACCCTGCAGGAACCGGATCTGGAAAAGCTGGCGGCGGTCGGCCCCGACCTGATCGGGCGCATCGTGCGGCACCCTTATGAAATCCCGGTGGGTACCGTCCTTGGGTGATCTTCCTGTGGCTTCTGTGGCGGCCCGCAGCGCATGGATAGGCAGGCCGTCCCCCTGTTCGCCGCGCTGCTGGGGGTGCTGGCGGCATCGGCGCTGATCTGGATGTTCCAGGGGATCGGCGGCGGCAACCGCGGCTTTATCCTGCAACTGCGCGGCGTCAAGCTGGCCGGGCTGGTCGCGTGGTGGGCGCATCGGTGGGCATCGCCACGGTGCTGTTCCAGACGGTCGCCGCGAACCGGGTGCTGACGCCCTCGATCATGGGGTTCGATGCGCTCTATGTCCTGCTCCAGACCGCGCTGGTCGCGGGGCTGGGCATCACCGGCTTTGCCGCCCTGCCCGGCGGGCCGAAATTCGTGGCCGAGGTCGGGGCCATGTCGCTGCTGTCGGCCCTTCTGTTCGGCACCCTGCTGGGGCGCGGGGTCACCGACATTCCGCGCACCATCCTGACCGGCGTGATCCTGCGCGTGCTGTTCCGGTCGCTGGGCACGTTCCCTGCCCGCATCATGGATCCCAACGCCCATGCCGTCGTGCAGGCGGCAAGCTTTGCCAGCTTCGGCAGTGTCAACGCCGCGCTTCTGCCGGCGGCGGGGGCGATCGCGGGGGCGTGCGTCATTGCCGCAATGTGGCTGGCGCCGCGTCTGGACGTGCTGGCGCTGGGGCGGGGGCCTGCGATCTCGCTGGGCCTGCGCTTTGATCGCATGGTGCTGGGGCCGGTGGGGATGCTGGTCGCGGTCTCGACGGCGCTGGTCGGTCCCGTGGCCTTCTTCGGCCTGCTGGTCGCGGGGCTGGCGCATGGGCTGGCGCCCTCGGCCCGCCATGCGGTGCTGCTGCCCGCCGCGGGGCTGATCGGGGCCGCGATCCTCGTCGCAGGCCAGACGCTGTTCGAAAGGCTGATGGGCCAGACCGCCACGCTGTCGGTCGTCGTCGAATTCGCGGGCGGCCTGTTCTTCCTGTTCCTGCTGCTGAAAGAACGTGTCAGATGATCCGCATCGAGGGCGTGACCCACCGCATCGGCCCGGCGCCGATCCTGCATGACATCGACCTGACCCTGCCGCGCGGCAAGCTGATCGCGCTGATCGGACCCAACGGCGCGGGCAAATCGACGCTGCTGCGGCTGGTCGCACGGCTGGAGCCGCTGCAGGCCGGGCGGATCACGGTGGACGGCCTGGATATCGCCACGACCGCGGCCGAAAAGCTGGCCCTGACGATGGCCGTGATGGGCCAGCAGACCCATATCGCCAGCCGCCTGCGCGTGGCGGAGCTGGTGGGCTTTGGCCGCTGGCCCCATCACCACGGCCGCCCCTGCCGCGCCGACCGCGAGGCGGTGGACCGGGCGCTGGCGGCCTTTGACCTGCAGCCGCTTGCCCACCGCTTCCTTGACGAGATTTCCGGCGGACAGGACCAGCGCGCGCATCTGGCCATGACCTTCGCGCAGGGCACCGACTGGCTGCTGCTGGACGAGCCGCTGAATAATCTGGACGTGGCCCATTCCCGCGCCCTGATGGCGCGGCTGGCCGATCTGGTGCGCGGCAGCGGCCGCAGCGTCGTCACGGTGGTCCACGAGGCCAACTATGCCGCCGCCTGGGCCGATCATGTCGTGGCGATGAAGGACGGCGCGGTCGCCGCCGAAGGCCCGACCGATCGGGTCCTGACCGAACCCGTGTTGTCGGCGCTTTACGACACCCCGGTCGAGGTGTCGCGCCACGACGGCCGCCCGCTGGTCCTGCACCATCACTGGCACGACCAGCTGGACGCGCCCCGTCCCAGGCCGGCCGACGCGACCCGCGCCCTTTCCTGCACTGAGGACATGATGATCTCGATTGCCCGCTATGACACGCCGAATGCGGCGAAATATCTGCAGCAGCTTGCCAGGCACCTTGCCCACAAGATCGACGTGCGCAGCGACGAACATTCCGCCGACTTCGCGCTGCAGGCGGGCCGGGTGCGGATAGAGGCGGACGGCGCGCCGGTCGTCCGCATCGAGGCCGAGGACGCCAGATCGCTGATCGACGCGCGTTACGTCATCGACAAGCATCTGGTGATCTTTGCCTTCCGCGAAGGTTTCGCGGGTCTGGACTGGCGGATCGCGGATGGCGCCTGAGGCGCTGCCGCAGACGCTGGACGGTTATGCCCGCGCGGCGCAGTCGCTGCTGCCGCGCGGGGTCGTCGCCTATCTGACCGGCGGGGCGGGGGGCGAAGCGACCCTGCACCGCAACGAGGCCGCCCTTGACGAGCTGCCGGTCCTGCCGCGGGTGCTGCGAGACGTGGGAAATTGCGATACCGGGCTGGCTCTGCTGGGCGCGCGGCTGGCCCTGAACAACACGAACCTGACCGACCACCAGAACTATGCCTCGGCCTTCGGCAACAGCCGCGCGGTCCCCGAGGCGGGGCGCGTCTTCACGCTGAGCCTGTCGAAGCGGTTCTGACCCCTGCAGGGCCGCAAGTCCCTGCCAATCCCCCCGAGGCAATGATGCTGATCCAGATCCCGGACATCCTGTCCGCAGACGAAGTCACCGCCTTCCGCGAGGCGCTGGACCGTGCCGCGTGGCAGGACGGCCGCGAAACCGCGGGGCGACCAGGCCGCGAAGTCCAAGCGCAACCTGCAGATCCCCGTGGATTCGCCGGTCGCGCGCGAGTTGGGCGAACGCATCCTGCATGCGCTGGCGGGCAATCCGACATATACTTCGGCCGCGCTGCCGCGATCCCGTGGCGCGGATGCTGCGCGCGGCCGGGCGCGAGGTGCAGGCCGCAACCCCCCTGCTGGCCGCCGCAGGGACCGGCGGGGTCAAGGAACGCATCGATTCCGTGCTGGCCCGGATCGAGGCCGGAACCCTTGCCCGTCTGGCGGCGGGCACGGGGCTTCTGGCAACGATCGGGGCGACCGCGCCCTTTGTCGGGCTGTTCGGCACGGTCTGGGGGATCATGAACGCCTTCGTCGGTATCTCGCGCGCGCAGACGACGCATCTGGCCGTCGTGGCCCCCGGCATCGCCGAGGCGCTGCTGGCGACCGCGCTGGGGCTGGTCGCGGCGATTGCGGCGGTGGTGGTCTATGACCTGTGCAGCCGCGCCATCGCCGCGCACAGGCTGTCCCTGCGCGACGGTGCCGCGCTGATCGCCCGCATGGCCAGCCGCACACTGGATGCCCCGCATGGGGGGCGCTGAGATGGCGGGCGAAATGCATGACGACGAGGACAAGGGCGAACTGGCCGAGATCAACGTCACTCCCTTCATCGACGTAATGCTGGTGCTGCTCATCATCTTCATGGTAGCGGCGCCCCTGGCCACCGTGGACATCAACGTGGACCTGCCCGCGTCATCGGCCCCGCAGGCCGCGCGGCCCGACCAGCCGGTCTGGCTGACGCTGAAGCCTGACCTGTCCGTGGCGCTGGACAACGAATCCGTCAGCCCCGGCGCGCTGGCCGAGGCCCTGCGCCGCGCCACCGGCGGCGACACCGGGGCGCGGCTGTTCCTGCGCGCCGATCAAAGCGTGGCCTACGGCGACCTGATGGCGCTGATGAACCGCCTGCGCGACGCAGGTTACCTGAAGATCGCACTGGTGGGGCTGGAGGCCGCGTCGTGACGGTGCTGCGGACGGCGGGCTGGGCGGTTGCCGCGTTGCTGGTGCTGGGCGGGCATGGGGCCGCGGCGCTGTGGGTTCTGCAGACCCGGCCCGAGCCGCCCGAGCCGCCGGGCGAGGCGATCTTCGTGGACCTGAACCC
>CALLYR010000521.1 GCA_937859005.1 uncultured Paracoccus sp.
CGCGCCACCCGCACCGATCTGCTGCGCTGGCGCGGGCGGCTGGGGATTGCCGCGCGCGCCCCGGTCGTGGCCGCCCCCATCGGCACCACGCTGGCTGCCCCCGATCCGGGGGCGCTGCCCGCGCAGCTTGACCTGAACCACCCGCTCTTCGTGGCGCTGGGCACGATCGAGCCGCGCAAGAACCATGCCGTGCTGCTGGACGCGTGGGAGGAACTGGCCCGGCGGGGCGGTCCCGTGCCGCAACTGGTCATCGCGGGCCGGCGCGGGTGGAAAAATCACGCGACCTTCGCCCGGCTGGACGCGCTGCCGCCGGGCGGGCCGGTGCTGGAACTGAACGGGCTGTCCGACGGGGCGGTGGCCGCGCTGCTGGAACACAGCCGCGCCCTGTTGATGCCCAGCCGCGCCGAAGGCTTCGGCCTGCCCCTGACCGAGGCCGCAGGCCGTGGCATCCCCGTGCTGTCCACGCCTCTGCCTGCCGCGGGCGAAATCCTGGGGGACCATGCCTTGTGGCTGCCGCACGACGACCCGCGCGCCTGGGCGGATGCGGTGGCCGGTCTGGCCGCGCAGCCGCCGCGCCGTCTGCCGCCGCTTGCGGTCCCGATGTGGTGCGATCATCTTGCGGCTGCCTTTCGGGCAATCGGCGGCATTCCGGCGCCCCTGCCCGCACCGGGACAGGAGGGGTGATGCCACGCTGGTTGAAGCGGTTCCGACGCAGGCTTCGCCTGCGGGCGCGTCGGCAGGGATACCTGCTGCGCGCGATCCGCAGCAGCCGCTGCCTGTCGGCGGTCGCCGACCGTACCCGCAGCATCGCGCCGCGGGCGATCCTGTGCCTGGCCACGCTGCGCAACGAACGCATCCGGCTGCCGTATTTCCTGGATTACCATCGCCATCTGGGAATCGACCATTTCCTGATCGTGGACAACGGCAGCGACGACGGCAGCCGCGAATGGCTGGCGGCGCAGCCCGATGTGTCGCTGTGGACCACCACCGCCAGCTATCGCGAATCGCGCTTCGGGATGGACTGGATCAACTGGCTGCTGTTCCGCCACGGGACCGGTCACTGGTGCCTGACGGTCGATCCCGACGAATTCCTGGTCTATCCCCATTGCGGCAGCCGGCCGCTGCGGGCGCTGACCGACTGGCTGGACAGTTCGGCCATCCGGTCGTTTTCAGCGATGCTGCTGGACATGTATCCGCAGGGGCCGATCGCCGCGCAGCCCTATGCCGAAGGCCAGGACCCGTTCGAGATCGCGTCGTGGTTCGATCCGGCGAATTACACGATCCGCAAGAATGGCGAATACGGCAATCTGTGGATCCAGGGCGGTCCCCGCGCCCGCGCCTTTTTCGCCGACGATCCCGTCCGCGCACCGGCGCTGAACAAGATTCCGCTGGTGCGCTGGCGCCGGCACTATGTCTATGTCAGTTCGACCCACATGCTGCTGCCGCGCGGGTTGAACCTGGTCTATGACGAGAACGGCGGCGAAAAGGCGTCGGGCGTGCTGCTGCATGCCAAGTTCCTGTCCACCTTCGCGGAAAAATCGGCCGAGGAAATGCAGCGGGGCCAGCATTACGCCGACAGCCGGGAATATCTGGCCTATCACCAGGGCCTGCAGGACCAGGGGGATTTCTGGTGCCCGCAATCGCAACGCTATCGCGACTGGCGCCAGCTCGAGGACCTGGGTCTGATCTCGCGCGGGAACTGGGCGTGAGAGGGGACGGGCGGAGGCAGGACCGCATCATGCGGCTGGGCGTCGTGATGCTGTGCCATGACAATCTGCCGCTGGCCGCGCGGCTGGCGCGGCTGTGGGCGGATTCGGGGGCGGCGGTGGCGATCCATGTGGATGCCAGATGCGGCGCCCCCGCGGTCGCCGCGCTGTGGGAAGGCCTGGCCGGCACCGGCGCGCTGCCGGTGCCGCGGCGCAGTTGCGAATGGGGCACCTTCAGCCTGGTCGCGGCAACGCTGGACGCCGCTCAGGCGCTGCTGGCCGCCCATGACGATCTGACCCATGTGATCACGGTGTCGGGGTCCTGCCTGCCGCTGCGGCCGCCGGCCGAACTGCTGGCCTGGCTGGCGCGCCATCCCGGCTGCGACTTCATCGAAAGCGTCAATGCGCTGGACGTGGGCTGGAGCGTCGGCGGGTTGAACGAGGAACGCTTTACTCTGCATTTCCCGTTTTCCTTCCGCCGCCAGCGCCGCCTCTTCGACCGCTATGTGCAGCTGCAGCGGCGATTCGGCATCCGGCGGCGCATTCCCGAAGGGCTGGTGCCGCATCTGGGTTCGCAATGGTGGTGCCTGACGGCCACCACCCTGCGCGCCATCCTGGCCGACCCGCGCCGGGGGGAATTCGACCGCTATTTCCGCTATGTCTGGATTCCCGACGAAAGCTATTTCCAGACCCTGGTACGGCGCCATTCGCTGCAGGTCGAAAGCCGGTCGCTGACGGTGTCCAAGT
Source organism: uncultured Paracoccus sp. (assembly GCA_937859005.1). Lineage (GTDB taxonomy): Bacteria > Pseudomonadota > Alphaproteobacteria > Rhodobacterales > Rhodobacteraceae > Paracoccus. The sequence continues at coordinate 2,454 of CALLYR010000521.1, forward strand.
TCGACACCCAAGGCAAGCCCTATGTGTTCTATGACGACCACCGCGACCTGCTGGCGGCCTCGCACGGGTTCATCGCGCGCAAGATCTGGCCGGGGGCGGCGGGGCTTTACGCCCATTTTCCCCGTCCGTCCCAAGACCCCGCCACCGAGCCCGACCCCGAGCGCGTCGAGGCGGTGCTGGAGGCCGCGGCCATCCGCCGCCAGCTTGGCCGTCCGGGGCTTTACATGCAAAGCCGCTTTCCGGCCAAGGATCGTGAAAACGGCAAGACCGCCGCGCCCTATGCAGTGATGTATGGCCTGGGCGACCTGTTTCCCGGCCTGGGCGACTGGCTGGCGGCCTGCGCCGGCATCGCGGCGCACGGCCATCTGTTCGCGAGGGACGAGGCCGAATTCGCGGATGGGGCCAGCATCGGTCCGGGGGCGCTGTCCGCCAGCGCCGCGATCCGCGACCTGGACCCGCAGGGGTTCCTGGCCTCGCTGATCCGGTCGTCGCCGGACGTGGTGGGGTTCCTGTATTCCCCGCGCGACCGGCAGGAGCTGAACTGGTTCATGGCGACCGATCCCAATGCGCGGCTCTATGTGGTGACGGGGGCCTGGATGCTGCCCCTGCTGCATTCGGGGATGCCCTTCGACGATGTGCGCCGCATGGCCGCCCGCATCCAGCGGGCCGAGATCGCCTTTCTGGACATCCTCGATTCCGTCTGGGTCAAGGGGCGGGTGCGGCGCTGGACGCTTGCCGATGTGATCGCCGATCCGGCGGGCGTGTTGGAAACGATCCGGCTCGACCTTGCGCCCGATAACGGCCCCGCCTGCCCGCTGCCGTCCCTGCGCGATGTCACGGGGCTGGTCGCGCTGCTGCGGCGGCTGCGCAATGCCGGGCTGCGCCCGCGCCGGATGGGCGATCACCGCAAGCTGCGCGCCCTGACCACGCCGCCTGCGGCGCAAACTGCAACCCCGAAAGGCCCCGCGACATGACCGCCCCCTTCCGCAGCTTCGTCGTCTTTGCCGGGATGCGCACCGGATCGAACCTGCTTGAAGCCACGCTGAACGCCCATGACCTTGCCTGCTTCGGCGAGGCCTATAACCCTTATTTCATCGGCTGGCCGGACCAGAAGGACCTGTACGGCATGACGCTGGCCGACCGCGACGCAGGCCCCCTGCAGCTGTGGCAACACATGGTCGCGGCGCGCAAGGTCAAGGGCTTCCGCTATTTCCACGACCACGACCCGCGCATGTTCGATCCGCTGATGAACGACCCCACCTGCGCCAAGATCGTGCTGACCCGCAACCCGGTGGACAGCTGGGTGTCCACGCGGCTGGCCTATGCCACCAACCAGTGGAAGCTGAACCAGACGGAAACCGCGATCCCGGCGCAGGTGGATTTCGACGCCGCCGATTTCCGCGAAAGTTTGGCCGCGACGCAAGGCTTCCTGGACCGCATCCAGCATGCGCTGCAGGTGCGGGGACAGACGGCCTTCTGGCTGAACTATGACGACCTGCGCGACGCAGATGTGATGCGGGGCCTGCTGCACTGGCTGGGCCGCACCGATCTGGACCGGGTGGAACCGGCGCGCGACCAGGTGCCGCAGAACCCGCGCGAGATGGCCGAGAAGGTGTCGAACTTTGCCGACATGCAGGCCGAACTGGTCGCCGCAGACCCTTTCCAGATGCACCGAATCCCGAATTTCGAACCCCGGCGCGGCCCTGCGGTGCCGTCGTTCCTGACGGTGGATGCGGGATCGGGGCTGCTGTTCATGCCGGTCCGTGGCGGCCCGTCCGACGGGGTGGAGGGCTGGCTGCGCGCCTTGGGGCCGGTCGCGGGCGATCTGACCCAGAACAGCCTGCGCCAGTGGAAGCGCGCGCGTCCCGGCCATCGCGGCTTCACCGTGTTGCGCCATCCCCTGCCGCGCGCCTGGGGCGCCTTCCGCGTCGTGCTGGCCGCCCGCAACGCCGATCTGCGCGCGGCCCTGCGTGCGGTCCATCGCGTGCCGCTGCCATCCGACGATGAGCTGGGCCGCCTGTCCGACAGCGACATGACGCCGCTGTTCGCAGCCTTCCTCGATTTCCTGCGCCGCAACCTGAACGGCCAGACTTCGCTGGCTACCCATCCCGGATGGGCCAGCCAGTCCGAGGTGCTGGCGGGCTTTGCCCGATTCGGCGCGCCCGACCTGGTCGCGCGCGAGGATCGCATGGCGGACGATCTGGGTTTTCTCGCCCGCGCCGCAGGGATCAAGGCGGACGGACCGCAGCCGGACCCCGTGCCTGCGGTTCTGGACGACCCGGCGCTGCGGCGGGCGGCCAAGGCGGCCTACCTGCGGGATTACGTGGCCTTCGGATTCGGCGACCGGCCCTGAGCCCGTTCAGCCCAGCCGTTCCGCCGCCCAGCGGGCTGCGTCGGCCACTGCCGGATCGGGGTCGTCCACCAGCGCCTGCGCGACCGGGCGCAGGTGGGGCAGGCCGCTGTTGCCGATGGCATACAGAACGTTCCTCACCATCCGGTCGCGGCCGACGCGCTTGATCGGACTGCCCGAGAACCGCGCCCGGAATCCCGCATCATCCAGCGCCGCCAGTTCCGCAAGCGGTGGCGCGCGGTGGGGACCGTGGTATCGCATCTCGTGCGCGTCTGCCGCGAACTTGTTCCAGGGACAGGCCGCAAGGCAATCGTCGCAGCCATAGATGCGGTTGCCCAACATGGGGCGCAGCTCGGGGTCGACCGGGCCTTTATGCTCGATGGTCAGATAGGAAATGCAGCGCCGCGCATCCAGCTGATAAGGTGCGGGAAAGGCGCGCGTCGGGCAGATGTCGAGGCAGGCGGTGCAGTTGCCGCAATGGCTGGTTTCCGGCGCATCGGGCGGCAGCGGCAGGGTGGTGAAGATCGCGCCCAGAAAGAACCAGCTTCCCAGGTCGCGCGACAGCAGGTTCGTGTGCTTGCCCTGCCAGCCCAGTCCCGCCGCCTGCGCCAGCGGCTTTTCCATCACGGGCGCGGTATCGACGAAGACCTTGATCCCGCCCCCTGCCTTGTCGATCAGCCAGCGGCCGACACGCTTCAGCCGCGACTTCACGATGTCGTGGTAATCCTTGCCTTGGGCATAGACGCTGACCGCGCCCCGATCGGGCCGCGCCAGATCCTCGCGCGGGTCGTGCGGGGGCGTATAGGTTTCGGCCAGCATCACGACCGAACGCGCCTCGGGCCACAATGCGGCGGGATCGCCGCGCCAGCTCATGCGTTCGGCCATCCAGCCCATCTGCCCGTGCCGCCCGGCCGCGACATAGTCCGCCAGCCGCCCGGCCGCCTGCGGGATCGCATCGGGCGTCGTCACCCGCATGGCCGAAAACCCCTCGGCCAAGGCCTGCGCCTTCAGCGCATCCTTCATCTTGCCCCAAATATCCTGGGGGGAGCCGGCATCGCCGGCGGGGGGCAAGGCCCCCCTGCGCTCAGAAATCGAGTTCGGCATAATGCGGGGCCGGGGGAATGCCCGGAACCTGGTCGGCCAGCACGCTGCGGAAGGCGGGGCGGGACTTCACCGTGGCATACCAGTCGCGCAGCGTGGACGACCGGTCCCAGTCCACGTCCGAGATATAATCCAGACAGGACAGATGCGCCGCGGCGGTGAAATCTGCCAGGGACAGGCTGTTGCCCGCCAGCCATTTGCGGGTTTCCAGCAGGCCGGTCAGGTAATCCATGTGATCCTTGACCGCGCGCAGCCCGGCCTTGACCAGCTTGCTGTCGGGATAGCCCGCGCGCATCACCTTTTTCCAGACCCGTTCGGACAGGATCGGGCGCGTCACCTCGGCGTTGAACTTGTCGTCGAACCAGGCGCACAGGCGGCGCACCTCGTAACGCTCGATCGGGGACATGGGCATCAGCGGCGGCGTGGGCCAGGCCTCGTCCAGATATTCGCAGATCGCCTGGCTTTCGGCCATCAGCCGGCCGTCCAGCCGCAGGACAGGGATCTTGCCCGCCGGGTTGCGGCGCAGAATCTCGGACCCTGGTTCCCACAAGCGTTCCTCGACCAGCTCGACCTCGATCCGCTTTTCGCCCAGCACCAGCCGCACCTTGCGGCAGTATGGCGACAGTGCGATGTGATAAAGCCGGGGGGTCGAATGGGTGTTCATGGGCCTGCCTGCGTGGAATGGGCGGGAGATACCCACGAGAGCGCGGTGTTTCAACCTTCGGCGGGGCCGCGATCAGGGGACGGGGCGTTCGAAACAGGCCGCGCGCCCGTCGCGCCGGATCGTTTCCGCGCCGTCCGCGATGGCCCGCGCGCGGGCCGAGCCGACGCGGGGGGCGCGCGACTTGGGGGCGGGCAGCACGGCGGCCAGCGCCGCCGCCTGTCCCCGCGTCAGCCGGTCGGGGGTGGTGCCGAAATGGTGATGCGCCGCCGCATGGATGCCAAACACGCCCGGCCCGAATTCGGCGACGTTCAGATAGACCTCGACGATGCGCCGCTTGGTCCAGACCGCCTCGATCATCGGAGTATAGGCGGTTTCCAGCGTCTTGCGGACCCAGCTGCGCCCCTGCCACAGATAGACGTTCTTGGCCGTCTGCTGGGTCAGGGTGGAGGCGCCGCGATTTTCACCGCGTGCGATCACGCGCCGGATCTCGGCCATGTCGAAGCCCCAGTGGCGGCAGAAATTCGCGTCCTCGGCCGCCACGACAGCGCGCAGCATCACGGGCGCGATCCTGTCGGCGGGGGTCCAGCGGCGGGGGATGTCCCCTGCCTCGCGCATGATCGTCCAGGTGGTGGGCGGATTGACCAGCGCATAAAGCACGACCAGCGCCAGCATCAGCCCCAGAAACCGCAGCCCCAGCCAGCGGACAGGACGCCACAGGCGCCACAGGAACGTCCGTCCGCGGCGGGGTGCGGGGGCGTCCGGGATGGCGTCCGCTGGGGTCATGGGGGCGTGGTCTCACGCCCCCATGGCGCCCGTCAATGGGTCATGCGCCCATGCGTCACAGCCGCGGCGGCGCTGTGGGATGCCCGCCGCTTGCGTCGCTGGCGGTATCATGCGCAGCGGCGGTTCCGGTGGCGGCCACCGTGCCCGCGCCGCCCGCCCCCGCCGCAGCCTGCGCCGGCGCGCCCGCCCATGCGGTTCCCGACAGGGCGGAACGCAGCCGCTCCTCGTCCGCATTCGACATCGAGGTCTGGATCACCCGCGCGTTCGAGCGATGTTTTTCCAACCGCGGCAGCAGCTTGTCCATGTTGAAGTCGCGCGCCAGGATGAACACCGCGCCGCTGCCCACGGGCACCGTCTTGCCGATCTGGCGGATGAAGTCGTCGGGCACGCCGTAATCCGACGCCCGTCCCGCCAGCGCCCCCGCGCCTGCGCCCACCGCGGCGCCCAGCAACGGATTCAGGAACAGCAGGCCGATCAGCGACCCCCAGAAGGTGCCGCCCAGCGCACCGGCCGCAGTCAGGTTCACGGCCTGATGCAGCTGGTATTCGCCAGCCGTGGGACGGGTCACGACGACGGCATCCTCCAGCTTCAGCAGGAATTCGGACTGCGCCTTGGCCAGTTCCTGGCGCAGGGCAAAGGCGTCGGCCTCGTCGTCGAAGCCGATGACGATCAGTTGGGACATGACACATTCTCCGCAGAAGACAGATGTGCCGTCTCAACCCCGTGGCGGATGAACGGTTCACGCAACGCGGCCTTGCGCCAAGCAAAAACCCCCGGACAAGCGTCCGGGGGTTTTTATGGTGCCCAGGAGAGGACTCGAACCTCCACGCCTTGCGGCACACGGACCTGAACCGTGCGCGTCTACCAATTCCGCCACCTGGGCCGGTTGCGTGAGGCGGGGAATTAAAGGGACCCGCGCGGGCTGTCAACGGGGATCGCAAAGAAAAATGCGCTCTGCCGGAAGCAGGGCCCCGCGGGCCGGACCCTGTCGCGCTGCAGGCGTCGGCGGCGCTTGGCCGCAAGCGGGCAGGGGCCGCTTGATGTGGCCTGCCGGGAGGGCTATCAGCAGGGCAGGCATCATTTTTCAGGCCGAGCGGCCCGGGGGCGACATGTCGAAGCTGGTCACCATCTATGGCGGATCGGGCTTTCTGGGGCGGCAGATCGCGCGTCTGATGGCGCGCGAGGGCTGGCGCGTGCGCGTGGCGGTGCGCCGACCCAATCAGGCCGGGATCGTGCGCACCTATGGAAATGTGGGTCAGGTCGAGCCCGTGCTGTGCAACGTGCGCGACGATCTGTCCGTGACCGCGGCCATGACGGGCGCCGATGCGGTGATCAATTGCGTGGGCATCATGGTGCGCCAGGGCCGCAACACCTTCGATGCCGTGCACGAAGGGGCCGCGGGCCGCCTTGCCCGCCTGTCGGCCGGACTGGGGGTCGAACGGATCGTCCATGTCTCGGCCATCGGCGCCGATCCCGACAGCGACAGCCGCTATGCCGCCTCGAAAGGACGGGGCGAGGCGGAGGTGCTGGCCGCGCGTCCCGATGCCGTGATCCTGCGCCCCTCGGTCATGTTCGGGACCGACGATCATTTCTTCAACCGCATCGCCAGCATGGCCCGGATGTTTCCGTTCGTGCTGCTTCTGCCGGGGGCCGATGCACCGATGCAGCCCGTCTTTGTCGAGGACGTGGCCTGCGCCGCCATGCTTGCCGCGACCGGCCGGGCCGAGCCGGGCGTCTATGAACTGGGCGGGCCCGATGTCATGACCATGCGCCAGATCGCGCGGATGGTGCTGGACATCACCAACCGTCGGCGCGTCATCATCGGGATGCCGGGGTTCATGGCCGGGATTCTGGGGGGTGCCTTCGACGCGGCCCAGTGGGCCACGGGCGGGCTGGTGACGAATCGCGTCCTGACCCGAGACCAGGCGCGGCTGCTGCGGCATCCGAATCTGGTGGGGCAGGGCATCATGGGCTTTGCCGATCTGGGGATCGAGCCTGCGGCCGCGGCCAGCGTCATTCCCGAATATCTGTGGCGCTTCCGCCCGTCCGGGCAATATGCCGCGATCAAGGCATCGGCCAAGAACCTGCGCGAGCATTGATGGATCGCGACACGATCGTCGCGGCGATCCTCGGGCTGATCGAGGGGCTGACAGAGTTCCTGCCCGTCTCCTCGACCGGACATGTGCTGCTGGCCGGTCATTTCCTGGGCTTCGATTCGCCGGGCCGCGCCTTCGAGGTGATGATCCAGCTTGGCGCGGTGCTGGCGATCCTGGGGGTCTATTCGGGCCGGCTGTGGGCGATTTTCTCTGGCGCCGCCCATGACCCGCGGATGCGGCGCTTCATTGCGGCAGTGCTGCTGGCCTTCCTGCCTGCCGCGGTCGTGGGTGCGATGGCGCACGGGGTCATCAAGAAGGTGCTGTTCGAATCCACCGCGCTGATCGCGGTCATGCTGGTGCTGGGGGGCATCGTGCTGCTGTTCGCGGACCGGCTGGCGGTGAACCCGAAATACCGCCGGGCCGAGGATTTCCCCTTGGGAATGGCGCTGGGCATCGGGCTGATCCAGTGCCTTGCGATGATTCCCGGCGTCTCGCGGTCGGGGGCGACCATCGTGGGGGCGCTGGCGCTGGGCGCGGACAAGCGGTCGGCGGCCGAATTCTCGTTCTTCCTGTCGATGCCGACGATGGCCGGGGCCTTTGCCTATGACCTCTACAAGAACCGTGCCCTTCTGGATGCAGGGGCGGCGGGGAATGTGGCGGTGGGATTCGTCTGCGCCTTCCTGACCGCCATTGTCGTGGTCCGCTGGCTGCTGGGCTATGTCTCGGCGCATGGCTATGCGCTGTTTGCGTGGTGGCGGATCGTGGTCGGCACTGTGGTCCTGCTGGCCTTGGCAGTATGAAGGTCAATACTTCTTACCTATTTACTTGCGAGAATTGCCTAAATATTCATCAACTCCTGAGAAATCTATATAATAGGTAAGTCTTGCTGACTGTTTAGCGTTTTATCGTGTCTTACAGCGGTTCTCGAATGATTCGACGGGGGCGCAGCCGATGGCCACGCAGAGGATGCTGAAATTCGTGACGCTCGGGCGCGAGATGCCCGAAAAGCGGGCCGCGGGCGAACGCACTGACGACTTTCACGAGATCTATCGCGAATTTGCGGATGCCAAGGCGGCCGAACAGGCCAGCCGCTGTTCACAATGCGGCGTGCCTTACTGCCAGTCGCACTGTCCCTTGCACAACAACATCCCCGACTGGCTGCGCCTGACCGCCGAGGGCCGCACGCAGGAGGCGTATCTGCGCGCGCAGGAAACCAACACCTTTCCGGAAATCTGCGGCCGCATCTGCCCACAGGACCGCCTGTGCGAAGGCAACTGCGTGATCGAGCAGTCCGGCCACGGCACCGTCACCATCGGCGCGATCGAGAAATACATCACCGACACCGCCTGGGAGGAAGGCTGGGTCGAGCCGATCCGCCCCGCCGTGGAACGTCCCGAATCCATCGGGATCATCGGTGCGGGGCCGGGCGGTCTGGCCGCCGCCGACCGGCTGCGGCGCATGGGGTTCCAGGTCACGGTCTATGACCGCCACGACCGGGCGGGCGGGCTGATGATCTATGGCATCCCCGGCTTCAAGCTGGAAAAGCACGTCGTCGAACGCCGGAACCGTCTGCTGGAGGACGGGGGCGTCGAATTCGTGCTGAACGCCGATGTGGGGGGGCGGATCAGCTTCGACGCGATCCGGGGCAAGCATGACGCGGTCCTGATCGCGACCGGCGTCTACAAGACCCGCGACCTCGACATCGACAACCCGCCCGCGCGCGGCGTCGTGGCGGCGCTGGATTACCTGACGGCCAGCAACCGCGCCGATCTGGGCGACGAGGTGCCGGATTTCGAGGATGGGGAACTGAACGCCGCGGGCAAGCGCGTCATCGTGATCGGCGGCGGCGACACCGCGATGGATTGCGTGCGCACCGCGATCCGGCAGGGGGCGGCCAGCGTCAAATGCCTTTACCGCCGCGACCGCGCCAACATGCCCGGCTCGCAGCGCGAGGTCGCGAATGCCGAGGAGGAGGGCGTCGAGTTCGTCTGGCTGTCCGCGCCTTCGGCCTTTACCGGCCATGTCGCGGGCGACGCCGCTGCCGCCGACGAGGCCAAGGTCGCCAATGCAGGCGGCGATGTGGACGGCGACGGCATCGGTGACAACCCCAAGCTGTCGCCCGCATGGGTGAGGACCGAAACCGACCGCTCGACCGGTCCCGCCCTTGGCCTGCGCGTGACGCGGATGCGGCTGGGCGCGCCGGATGTGTCGGGCCGCCAGATGCCCGAGCCGATCGCGGGCGCCGATTACGACGAGCCTGCCGACCTGGTCGTCAAGGCCTTGGGGTTCGAGCCCGAGGACATCCCCCGCCTGTGGGGCACGGACGGTCTGGAGGTCACGCGCTGGGGCACGATCCGCGCCGATTTCCGCACGCATCGGACCAGCCTTCCCGGCGTCTGGGCGGTGGGCGACATCGTGCGCGGCGCAAGCCTCGTGGTCTGGG
>CALLYR010000522.1 GCA_937859005.1 uncultured Paracoccus sp.
CCAGCGGGTTCTTGATCTCATGCGCCAGCATCTCGGCCACGCCGATCGCGGTGCGGGCGCCGTGGCGGGGCGCGGCCTCCATCGCGTCGTCGGGGCGGATGACCGCGACCGCCCCGCCCCCCGGCAGCGGCGCCAGATGGACCGCGGCGCGGCGCAGTTCCCAGCCCCCCGCCCGGTCGCCGATCTGGAACACCATGAGCGGACGGGCCAGCGGATCCTCGCCCTGGCGGACGGCGGCGATCAGGCCGGGCAGGTCGGCCGGCACCCGCAGCCGGGCGAACAGTGCGGGATCGTCCGGCGCCAGCCCGGCAACCGAACGCGAGGACAGGTTCAGCCAGATTTCCGCGGCCTCGTTCAGCGCGGCGAAGCGCCCCCCGGCGTCGAACACCGCCGCGGGCAGCGGCAGGGCGGCGAAGGCCGCGTCGAGGGTCGGGGCAGCACTCATGCGGCGCGGCCCTGCGCGCCGGGCGCGCCGCAGAACACGGCCCGGATCGCGGCATCTGCCGACGCGGGCGAGACGGCCCCCATCAGCGCGGTGCGGGCGGCGGGCAGGTCGGACAGGCAGGCCGCCTCGGCATACCAGCCCAGATGCTTGCGTGCGACGCGCAGGCCCAGGTCGCGGCCGTAATGGGACAGGATGTCGTCGTGGTGTGCGGCCACCGCATCGGCCAGGGCGCTGCCGCAAGGCACATCGGGCGCGGGCGTGCCGTGCAGCGCATGGGCGATTTCCGCCACTCGCCACGGCGCGCCCTGCGCGCCGCGCCCGACCATCACCGCATCGGCCCCCGATGCAGCCCGCGCAGCGCGCGCGGCATCCGCGTCCATGATGTCGCCGTTAGCCACCAGCGGCAGGCCGGGCACCGCGTCCCGCACCGCCCGGATCGCCCCCCAGTCGGCGCAGCCGGTATAGAACTGCGCCCGCGTGCGGCCATGGACCACGATCATCCGCACGCCTGCGTCGCGTGCGCGCCGCGCGAGGTCCGGGGCGTTCAGGCAGTCCTGATCCCAGCCCAGCCGCATCTTCAGCGTCACCGGCAGATCGGGGACCGCGCCCACCAC
>CALLYR010000523.1 GCA_937859005.1 uncultured Paracoccus sp.
GCGCTGCTGGATCAGCGGCTGTTCGGTGGCATAGGACAGCCGCGCCAGCGAGGCCAGCGGGATCGGTGTTCCCGTGGATGTCGCCAGTTCCAGATTCCGGATGGATTCCAGCGATTCGCGGTCGCTTTCCTGCCCTCGCGCAACCACGTCGATCAGGAAGATGCCATCGCGCAACTGCGTCACCCTCCGGCCCGAATACAGCGCGGCCAGCGCGCCCGAGATGTCCTGGCTCGACAGGCCAAGCTGGCGGGATCGACCTCGACCCGGACGACGCGGGCGGGTTCGTTCCAGTCCAGCGCGATATCGCGCAGCCGCGGCTCCTGGGCGATCACGGCGGCAAGGCCGCGTGCGGCATCGCGGGCCTGGGCGATGTCGGGGGAACTGACGCGATACTGGACCGGCTTGCCGACCGGCGGCCCGATTTCCAGGTTCTTCACATAGATGTCGGTGCCCACCATCTCGGCCGCGGCGAAATCGACGATCCTGGCCTTCAGTGCATCCCGCGCCGCCAGATCTGGGGTCTGGATCACGATCTGGCCCATGAACGGCCCCGGCGTCGGCACATCCATCGCCAGCACGAAGCGCGGCGCGCCGCGCCCGACATAACTGGTCCAGAACTTCGCCTCGGGCTGGTCGGCCAGAAAGGCGTCCAGCCGCGCGATGGACGCATCGGTCCGCGCGATCGAGGCGTTGTGGCGTTCGCCCACATCCACGATGATCTCGGTCCGGTCCGAGGTCGGGAAGAACTGCTGCTCGACAAAGCGCATCCCCCAGACCGATCCCGCGAACAGCGCCAGCGTCGCCAGCACCGTGACCCACCGGAACCGCATCGCCGTCCGCAGCAGGACATGGAAGACGCGCCGCAGCGGTCCCTTGCGTTCGCCCTGATGGCGCATCGTCTTCGGCAGCAGCGCGACCCCCAGCAGCGGCGCGAACAGCACCGCCACGATCCAGCTGACCAGCAGCGACACCGCGATCACGACGAACAGCGAAAAGGTGAATTCGCCCGCTGCCGAATCGTTCAGCCCGATGGGGATGAACCCCGCGACCGTGACCAGCGTGCCGGTCAGCATCGGGAAGGCGATCGAGGTCCAGGCATAACTTGCCGCCTCGGTCAGGGTGTCGCCCAGTTCCAGCCGCGAGATCATCGTCTCGATCGCGATCATCGCGTCATCGACCAGCAGCCCCAGCGCAATGATCAGCGCCCCCAGCGAGATCCGCTGCAGCGTGATGCCCCAGATGTCCAGGACGACGAAGGTGATCGCCAGCACCAGCGGGATCGTCAGCGTGACCACGAATCCCGCGCGCATCCCCAGACTGATGAAGCTGACGACCAGCACGATGCCCACCGCCTCGGCCAGAGCCTGGACGAAATGGCCGACCGCCTCTTCGACCACATGGGGCTGGTCGGCGAATTTGTGCATCTCGATGCCGATGGGCAGGTCGGCCGCGACCTCTTCCATCAGCGCGTCCAGCGCCTTGCCATAGGTCTGGATATTCTCGCCCTGGCGCATCGCGACTTCCAGTCCGATGGCCTCGCGGCTGTTATAGCGAAACAGCGCGTCGGGCGGGTCGGCATAGCCGCGCCGGACGGTCGCAAGCTCTGACAGGTTGAAGAAGCGGTCGCCGATGCGCAGGTTCACGGCGGCAATCGACTCGGCGTTGTCGAACTGGCCGTTCACGCGCACCAGCACCTGTTCGGGGCCGGTCTGCACGATTCCCGATTGCGCGATGGCGTTCTGGGCAGCCAGCGTCTGCAGCACCTCGGCCTGGCTCAGCCCCAGGGCGGCGAGGCGCGCGGCGGAAAACTCCAGATAGATCCGTTCCCTGCGCACCCCCAGCAGCGCGGTCTTGCCGGCGGCGGGCAGGGCCTGCACCTGCTTGCGGATGTCCTCGACCCGGTCGCGCAACTCGGCTTGGGTAAAGCCGTCGGCGGTGAAGGCATAGATGTTGCCGAACACGTCGCCGAAATTGTCATTGAACTGGAAGCCCCCGAATTCCTGCGGGAATTCAGGCCGGATATCGGCCATCATGTTGCGCACATGCTGCCAGACCTCGGGCACCTGCGGGCCGCGGATGGTGGGCAGCAGCTCGACATAGACGACCGACTGGCCCGGCAGGGTGACGGACCGGGTGAATTTCAGCTCGTCCAACTCCTCCAGCTTGGTCTCGATCCGGTCCGTGACCTGGTCCAGCGTCTCCTTGATGGTGGCGCCGGGCAGGGCGGCGGAAATCACCATGATCTTGATGGTGAAATTGGGATCTTCCTCGCGCCCGAGGTTGCGATAGGCAAGGATGCCCGCGATCATCGACACGATCAGCAGGAACCACACGAACGACCGGTGGTTCAGCGCCCAGTCCGACAGATTGAAGGCGCGCCGCCTCATGGGTCCTCTCTCCGGCCGACGGCCTGCCCTTCGGTCAGGGAATTGACGCCGCGGATGACGACCTCCTCGCCCGGCGCAAGGCCCGAAGTGACGGTGAAGCGCGCACCGCGGGTGCCGCCCAACTGGACCGCGCGTCGCGTCACATGGGCGGCGCCCTTGCGCGTGACGACCCAGACGGCGGGCGCAT
>CALLYR010000524.1 GCA_937859005.1 uncultured Paracoccus sp.
GGCGGGGCTGCGGCCGGCGCAGGATGTGCTGGACCGGCTGGCCAAGGCGGCTGTGACGGACGCGGCCACGCAGATGGCGGCGGCCACGGCGAATGCGGTCAAGGCCGGGCCGGCGGCAGGTCCCGCGCTGGAGGCCCTGACCGGCACCCTGCAGCAGGCGCTGGACGGACGGAGGCCGCGATGACCCCGCCGGTGATCCTGCTGGCCTGGTGGGCGGCCTGGCTGCACGCGGGCGCGGCGTGGGGGCTGTGGGTGCCATGACGGCACCCCTGTTTGCCGGCTTCGAGGGCGCGCGGCTGCACTGGAACGGGCACTGCACCCTGACCCAGACCCGCCACACGCCCGAGGCGGACATGGCCCGGGACACGCTGCCCGAACGCTTCAATCCCCGGCAACGATGGGAGTGCGCGCGGCGCGCCCTGCCGGAAACCACGCCCGTCGTCTGGTCGCTGGTCCACTTCGACCAGCCGCTGAACCCCGTCGCCCATGCCCGCGCGGTCGCCCGCCTGATCGGCCCGCACGACCGGCTGATCGCGGTCAATGAGCCCAGCGTCGGGACTGCCGTGGCCGGATACACCCGCGACGAAGCCGCCATGCTGGCCGCGGCGATGATGGGGGCGGCACTGGCCGAGAACGCCCGCGTCCGGTTCTGGACCTGCGACCCGGTGCACGACTGCGGCGATCATGTCTGGTGGGTCACGGATCACCTGGTGCAGCTGTTCGGCCCGGCGATCGAGGTGGTGGGCGTCAACTATCATGCCTGCCATGCGGGCGTCCCCCTGCGCGACGTGCTGCGCTGCGCGGCCGACCGCTATCCGAATCATCGGATCGGCCTGACGGAAACCAGCTGGCACGAAGGTCTGCCCGAGGCCGAGGCGCGCCATCCCGGCATCCGGTCCGGCCGCGACTGGTGGGATCATGTCCAGGACGAGATCGCGGCCTCCGGCGTGCCGCTGGCCTGCGCGACCTGGGCGCCGTGGCTGGACATGAGCTGGGAAGGCCCGCCCTGGCCCAACGGCTGGCCCGCGCGCGAGCTGGAGAAAGTTTGAGCGCCGCCTGGTCCATCGCCAGACGGCGCAGTTGCCCTAGTCGGAGTCGTTCGTGAATATTATGGGCATTGCATGGCCGCCACTGGCGAACGCGGCGCTGGTGAAGGATTGCCGCGCAGCATTCCGGTGCTCCCAGCGTTTCCGCTGTTTCTGATGATGAGGTGCAGCCCTCTGTGCCTCGGCGTCGATATCGCCCTGACGGTCGTGTTCGTCGTTCATCATGCTCTCCGTTTCTTCAGGTTGCAGCAGGGGCACAAGTCCCGGCTGGTCTGCCATTGCGGCTGCGATGCCGGGAAAAATCGACGGCGCTGTATCCAGCGGTCCGGACCCGGAACGCGCGGTGTACACGCATTTTGCGGACCTGGACAACCTCGGGCAGGACCATGTCCGGCAATTTGCAGAAGGCCGGCAGGGCGCCTGGCCTCGCCGCAGCCGCACGGCTGGCCCATATCTGAAGGGGCGAAAGCATGAACGGACCAGAACGGGCCGGGAACAAACATTGCCGGATTCTTGCCACAGATCGGTTCGTGTTCATGCGCTGTTCTGCGCGACAGGCGGTTGGCGCCAAGGGCAAGATTTCTCTCGCAACAGGGCAGAAAGCCCTTGTTTTTCCCGGGTCCCTGCTGCTAGACCCCGCGGCGGAGACGTGGCCGAGTGGTCGAAGGCACACCCCTGCTAAGGGTGCAGGCGGGAAACCGCCTCGAGGGTTCGAATCCCTTCGTCTCCGCCATCCATTCCATGTATCTATTTGAATTGTTGGATTTTATTGGCCGAACACGTTTGTTGTTCCCCCATTGCTTCCCCCACTGCAAACGGGAAGGCCGAGGAAGTTGCTGGACGAAACAGGGGAAGTTCTGCCCTGCCGCCGTCATGCAGATTGAGCGGCCGCGTCGAAGCAGGCTGCGGCGGGCGGCGCATCGTTATCCATCGGTATCGGAAAACCGGCGGCTTCAGGGGGCCTTCATCCCCAGGGCGGCGGGCCGATCAGGTATTGTCAGGTTTCTGGCCTGCGGCGCGGGTCTGGTTCAGGGCGAACAGGCGGGCGAGGATTTCGTCGTCGGTCAGCCTGCCCGCACGCCAGTCGTCCCCCCAGCCGTAGGCCTCGGCCACGGCGGCATCCAGATCGGCGTGGGCATGGGCCAGCCAGGCGGGGCGGGCGTTGTAGAGGTTGGTCAGGGTGCGCTTCTTCAACTCGCGTTCCGCTGCGGCGTCGCGGGGCAAAAGACGGTCGGGATAGCCGGAGACGACCTCGGGAACACGGCGCACCAGGTCGGGCGGGTTCAGCCAGTTTTCCCGCAACTCGTTCAGTCGGGCGGCGGCGGCGGCAATGGCTTGGGCGCGCGGGTCCGCGGCATAGTCCGCCGCAGGAATGTCGGGGGTCAGCTCTTCGGGGGAGGGGAAGGTCTCGAAGGTGGTGGAGGGGGTATAGCGAGGGTCGTTGCCCACGCCCAGGAAGGTGCCCATGCGCAGCGCCCAGAGTTCGTGAAAGCGCGAGTGCAGGATACCGAAGGTGGTGTCGTCGCCGCGGGCGATGACGACAACAGCAGAATCAGGAACAGTGGTGTTAGCAGCCCACACAAACAGCCTGTGCTTTGCCACCCGTGGCGTGAAGATTGCCCTTCGCAGAGGCGATACCGCTTCCCGCATGTCGCTGCCAGACCTTCCCAAGCGCCACCAAAACTGCTTTCGCTGACTATCGCGGTTGGCGTCTCTCAAAGGCTTCACATGCTGCCGGACATACTCGAACGGCGCTTCAAACAGGTTGGCGTCCGCCTCGGACAGGGTGCCGAAGTCGATGATCCATCGCCCCGAAGGGCGGCGCGTGATGTCCATGCCATTTAGCAGTGGACGCACCACTTCCCCGTTCTTGCGTCCGTTCGGGTTGGTCGGAAGCGCCAACCATTCACGGGCAAGCTCGCCCTCAACATCAAAGGGACCGACCTTCACCGGACCTTGAAAGGCGACGCCTGCCGTCTCGGTCAGGCGTGAGGCGGTCGTCAGGTCGCTTCCCCCGCGCGCTCCCGACAAATCCGCAAACACCTCGGCCACCTCGGCCCCGTCCAGCCGCGCAGGTCCGTCCTGCTTGGCATCGAAACAGACCATCGACACGCGCACCGCCGCGCCATCCACGGTCCATTCCTCGTCCGACCACGCCTCGAAGATGCGCCCGCCCTCCACGATGGGGCGCAGCACCGCGCGGTTCGCGCCTCCGCGGATGGAATTGGTCGCGACCAGCCCGGCGCGGG
>CALLYR010000525.1 GCA_937859005.1 uncultured Paracoccus sp.
CCCCCGGCATGGCTCGCCTCGCATCCCGAAATCTCTCGCCGCATCGCCGCGATCGAGGCGCTGGAACGCCGCTGGGAACTGGCGGCATAGGGCTGTTCGCTGTCCGGGCTGCGTTTCCCTGCATCTGTGCCATCCTGAGCTGGGGCCGCGAAACAGGAATGCCGCGTGATCCGGCCCTTTCGCCGCGCCGCCATTGCGCGCCTTGCGGCGGCAAAGGAACGGAACGGGCGCGCATCTCTGGCCAGGACCCGAGCATCAGACCGCGCCGCGACCGGACCCGCTTTGGCTGGGACCGTGACGGGCGATTTCCCGCAAGGTCGGGCGCAGGCGGTTATCGGGGCGCCGGTCTGGGCCGATGTGGTGCAGAGGTCGATGCGGCGGTTGTTCCCCCCATTCATGCCCGGCTTGTGCGCGCACCGTCTCGACCTGTGCGGCCTCGGGGGCGCTGTGGCGCGTGTCGCGATCCCGACGGGACCCGATGCGGCGCAAGGCGGCAGGCGCGCTGCGGCTGTCGCGGGGGACGGACAATCGGGTGCCGGTCATACCGCCGGCCATGCGCGGCCAGGGCGGCCTTTCCATCGGGCTGAAGCGGCGTCAGTCCCGCCGCCAGCGGTCATAGAGCCACAGCAGAGCCATCGCCCCCGCGACCGCTCCCATGACCCCCGCCAGCAGGCCCAGCAGGCCGATCATCACCCAGAAGCCGAGGCCGCCCGCGGCCCCGCCCAGCGCGCCCACGACCGCTGCCTCGACCGGGCCGCGGTCCAGCCGGTCCGCCATCATCCACCCGGTGATGGCCCCTACGATCGCACAGACAAGAATCAATCCCATGCTGCCGATCTAGTGCATCCCCGCCCCGGCGCAAGCCCGCAGCCGTCAGCGCAGGTCCGGCATCCCGTCGGGGCCGCGCAGGTCGCGCACGCCCATCTGCAGCCCCGCCCCGATCCGGTGCGCCAGCATCGACCAGGCCCGCGCCGTGTCCGGCGGCAGCGTGCGGACCAGCGTCGCGTCGAACAGTTCCAGCCACGGCCCGAAATGGTCGGGCCGCACGTCGCCCGCCGCCATATGGACCCGCATCGGATTGCCGTCATAGCCGCGATCGTACAGGATCGCGTTGCGCCAGAAACGGGCAATCTTTTCCTCATGCTCCGGCCAGTCGGTGACGTGGTTGGCAAAGACCGGCCCCAGCACCTCGTGCCGGCGCACGGCGGCGTAAAAGGTCGCGACCACGCGGTCGATCTGTTCGGGGGTCACGTCGAAACGGGGGGGAATGGACATGGCCCCGATATGGGCCGGCGCACCGCCCGCGGCAACCGGCCGTCCGCGCGTCCGATCGCCGCGCCGGGCCCTGGGCGGGTGCTTGCGCCGTCCCTGCCCCGTTCCTATAACCGCCGCCATGCTGGAAACGGGCCGGATCATCCGAATTAGCCGCCCGGTGGCGTGAGGTTTCGCGCCGCCGGGATGACGCATGCCCACCATCGCCCCAAGGATTCCGCCCCGATGAGCGCCGACACCCCCGCCCTGACCGTTCCTGACTATCGCGAAACCGTCTTCCTGCCCGAAACCGCCTTTCCCATGCGCGCGGGCCTGCCGCAGCGGGAATCGGAATGGCTGGCCCGCTGGGAACGCTTAAGCATCTATGACCGGCTGCGCGCGCAATCTGCGGGGCGCAGGCCCTTCATCCTGCATGACGGCCCCCCCTATGCGAACGGGCATCTGCATATCGGGCATGCGCTGAACAAGGTGCTCAAGGACTTCATCACCCGCAGCCAGCAGATGATGGGGCGCGATTCGCGCTATGTCCCCGGCTGGGACTGCCACGGCCTGCCGATCGAATGGAAGATCGAGGAGCAGTATCGCCAGAAGGGCCAGGACAAGGACGCGGTGGACACGGTCGAGTTCCGCCAGGAATGCCGCCGCTTTGCCGAACACTGGGTCGAGATCCAGCGCGAGGAGTTCAAGCGCCTGGGCATCACCGGCAAATGGGACGACCCCTATCTGACCATGGACTTCCACGCCGAATCGGTGATCGCGGCCGAGTTCATGAAGCTCGTGATGGACGGCAGCCTCTATCAGGGGTCCAAGCCCGTGATGTGGTCGCCGGTCGAGAAGACCGCGCTGGCCGAGGCCGAGGTCGAATACCACGACCACACCAGCCACGCGATCTGGGTGCGCTTTCCCATCGTGTCGCAGTCGGATTTCGCGCCGCTCTACGGCTGCATGCGGACCGATCTGCTGCAGGCCTCGGTGGTGATCTGGACGACGACGCCCTGGACCATCCCGCAGAACCGTGCGGTCGCCTTCGGCCCCGGCATCGCCTATGGCCTTTACCGCGTCGATCAGGTGGCCGAGGGCGCGACCGCGCGCGCGGGCGAGACGCTGGTTCTGGCCGATGCGCTGGCACCGGCCGTGCTGTCGGCGGCCAAGGTCGAATCGCACGAACGCCTGCGCGATGTGACGGCCGAGGAACTGCGCAGCCTGACGCTGGCCCATCCCTATCGCGGCATCGACGGCGGCGCGGGCGAATGGGACTATGACGTGCCCATGCTGCCCGGCGAGCATGTCACCGAGGATGCGGGCACGGGTTTCGTCCACACCGCGCCCAGCCACGGCGACGACGACTATCAACTGGCGCTGAAATTCGGGCTGCCGATGACCTGGAACGTCGAGCCGGACGGCAGCTATCGCACCGACCTGCCGGTGTTCGGCGGGCAGGCGATCCTGACGGCCGAGGGCAAGGAAGGCCCGGCCAATGTCAGCAACATCAAGGCGCTGCACGGCGCGGGCGCGCTGCTGGCCAAGGGGAAGCTGAAGCACTCCTATCCCCATAGCTGGCGGTCCAAGGCGCCGCTGATCTATCGCAACACGCCCCAGTGGTTCGCGGCCATCGACAAGCCGCTGGACGACGGCATGGGCGAATACGGCGACACGATCCGGGCGCGGGCGCTGACCTCGATCGACCGGCTGGTCGAATGGACCCCGCCTTCGGGGCGCAACCGCATCCACAGCATGGTGGACAACCGCCCCGACTGGGTGCTGTCGCGCCAGCGCGCCTGGGGTGTGCCGCTGACCTGCTTCACCCGGCGCGGCGCCAAGCCCGACGCGCCGGATTTCCTGCTGCGCGACGACCGGGTGAACGCCCGCATCCGCGAGGCGTTCGAGACGGACGGCGCCGATGTCTGGTATCGCCCCGCCTTCAAGGAGCAGGTGCTGGGCGGCATCGTGAACCCCGACGACTACGATCAGGTCATGGATGTGCTGGACGTGTGGTTCGATTCCGGCTCGACCCACGCCTTCGTGCTGCGCGACCGGGCGGACGGGTCGCCCGACGGGATCGCGGACCTGTATCTGGAGGGCACCGACCAGCATCGCGGCTGGTTCCAGTCGTCCCTGCTGCAGGCCTGCGCCACCACGGGGCGCGCGCCCTATCGCGGGGTGCTGACCCACGGATTTACCCTTGATGAAAAGGGCATGAAGATGTCCAAGTCGCTGGGCAACACCGTGGCTCCGCAAGAGGTCATCGGCCAGTATGGCGCCGACATCCTGCGGCTGTGGGTGGCGCAGTCGGATTATACCGCCGATCTGCGGATCGGGAAGGAAATCCTGAAGGGCACCGCCGACAGCTATCGCCGGCTGCGCAATACCATGCGCTTCCTGCTGGGGGCGCTGGACGGTTTCACGGACGCCGAGCGGGTCGAGGCGGCCGAGATGCCCGAACTGGAACGCTGGGTGCTGCACCGGCTGGCGGAACTGGATGCGCGGGTGCGCGAGGGTTACGACGCCTATGAGTTCCAGGGGGTGTTCCGGGCGCTGTTCGATTTCGCGACCGGCGATCTGTCGGCGTTCTGGTTCGACATCCGCAAGGACGCGCTGTATTGCGACGCGCCCGACAGCCTGCGGCGGCGGTCGGCGCGCACGGTGCTGGATGCGCTGTTCGCCCGGCTGACGACTTGGCTTGCGCCGATGCTGCCCTTCACGATGGAGGATGTCTGGCTGTCACGGCATCCGTCCGAGGATGATTCCGTTCATCTGCACGACTTCCCCGCGACGCCGGACGAATGGTTCGACGATGCGCTGGCCTCGAAATGGGACCAGGTCCGCCGCGCCCGCCGGGTCGTCACGGCCGCGCTGGAACTCAAGCGCACCGACAAGACCATCGGCGCCAGTCTGGAAGCCGCGCCGGTCGTCCATGTCGAGGATGCCGCGCTGCTCAGGGCGCTGAAATCGGTCGATTTCGCTGATGTCTGCATCGTCTCGGACCTGCAACTGACCGCCGATCCGGCACCGAACGAAGCGTTCCGGTTGCCCGAGGTGCCCGGCGTGGGGGTCGTCTTCGAGGAAGCGCCGGGCGAGAAATGCCAGCGCTGCTGGAAGATCCTGCCCGACGTGGGCAGCCACGACCACGCGGCGACCTGCGCCCGCTGCGACGCGGTGCTGGACAGAGCGGGCTGAGCGGTTCCGGCGCGTGCAGGGCACGCATCCCGACGGTGCCGGGTTGAGGCCGCAGGGCGCGCGGCCTTGACGCACCATCATCGCCTGCCTTGCTTCTGGTGCGTGCAAGCACGCACCCTACCCGTGCGATCCGTTATGTAGGGTGCGTGCTTGCACGCACCACTTCAGGCCCGCAGTCCCGCAAAGGTCATCGGGTCCAGGCTGACCTGCGCAAAGGTCGGGCCCTCGGTCAAAAGGCTGACCGCATCGTGGGAATGCAGCGATTCCTGATGGCTGGCGATCACCCGGAAATCGCCGATGCGGGGTTCCTCCAGCAGTTGCTGGGCGAAGGCGCGGACCGCATCCTCGACGAAGATGGGGTTCGCGGCGTTCAGTTCCGCGAACGCCTGCTCGTCCTCGCGCTTGACCATCACCTGCGTTTCCGTGGCGACGGCGCGGCGGCACAGCGCCACCATGTCCTCGAACCACAGCTTGTCCTCGCCCTGCATCACTGCGGAAATCCGCGCGATCGAGCGTTGCGAATGGGGCGTGGCCAGTTGCGCGCGCCTTTCGCGGGCATGTTCGGACAATTCCAGCGAACAGGGGCAGGTCGAGGAATAGACGTAATCGAAATGGATGATCCGCAGGCGCTGGCCGGCCTGATCGACGATTTCCATCGCGATGTCGTAATACTGCCAGCCCTCCAGCCCCGACCGCAGCGAACCCACCCGCATCGGATAGGCCAGCCGCATCTGGATGCGCGCGTCGAAGCTGTCCAGATGTTCCTTGTAATCGTCCAGCGCCCCCGACAGCACCGCCAGCGAGAAATCCTTTTCCGCATGGGCATAGAAGGACCGCATGATCCGGCTCATGTTGATGCCCTTGCGGTCGGCCTCCAGGCTGACGGTGCCGGTGACGCTGGTTTCCAGCGTGATCTCGCCCCCGTCCTTGCGCTTGTAGCGGATGGGCAGGCGGAAGTTGGAAATGCCGACATGCTGGATTTCCGTGCGCGCGCCCACGATCAGGCTGGCCGGGCCGTTCTGCAGGTCGGGCAGGGTCGCGCGGTATTGCTCATCCACCGTGAAATCGGCGGGATAGGTCCGGCTGAGCGCCGGATAGGCCGGGGTCAGGGGGCGGTTCACGGTCATGCTCGTCTCCTGCCGAAAGCGCGCGGCAGCCCGAATATGGGGGCGCGGACGGGAAAGGCAAACAGCTTCAGCCGATGGCCGCGATCAGGTCGGCGATCAGGTCGTCCTGATGTTCCAGCCCGATCGACAGGCGGATCATGCCGGGGGTGATGCCCATGCGCGCGCGGTCGTCCTCGGACAGGCGCTGGTGGGTGGTGGTCGCGGGATGGGTGGCGATGGACCGCGCGTCGCCCAGGTTGTTGGAAATCGTGACCAGCCGCATCGCGTCCAGCGCCCGGAACGCGGATTCCCTGGACCCCAGGTCCAGCGCGATCATCGTGCCGCCCGTCCCCATCTGCCGCATCGCCAGGTCGTGCTGGGGATGCGAGGCAAGGCCGGGATAGATCACCCCCACCCCTGCCCCGTCCAGCGCCCTGGCGACCGTCGCGGCGCTGTCGGCCATGGCGCGCACGCGCAGGTCCATCGTGGTCAGGCCGTTCAGCATGATCCAGGCGTTGAAGGGGCTGATCGCGCCGCCGGTATGCTTCAGGTAAGGCTCGGCCACGCCGCGCACGAAATCATGCGTGCCGCAGATCACGCCGCCAAGGCAACGCCCGCCGCCGTCCACATGCTTGGTCGTGGAATAGATCACCACATCGGCGCCCAGTTCGACCGCGCGGCTGAACACCGGCGTCGCGAACACGTTGTCGGCCACCACCAGCGCGCCGGCCGCATGGGCGATTTCCGCGATGTCCGCGATGTCCATCACCTCCAGCGCGGGATTCGACACGGATTCGAAGAACACCGCCTTCGTCCCCGGCGTCACGGCCGCCCGCCACTGGTCCAGGTCGGTCCCGTCCACCATCACCACGTCGGTCCCGAAACGGGCGAGGATTTCCAGCACATACAGGCAGGACCCGAACAGCTGCCGCGCCGCGACGATCCGCTCGCCGGGCCGGGCCACCGCCATCAGCGCGCCGTTGACGGCGGCCATGCCGGATGCGGTGGCAAAGGCGTCCTCGGTCCCTTCCAGCGCGGCCATCCGGTCCTCGAACATGCGCGAGGTCGGGTTGCCGTAGCGGGCATAGATGAACTCGTCCGGCCCGGACTGGCGGAACCGCCCTTCGGCCTGCTCGGCGCTGTCATAGGCGAAGCCCTGGGTCAGGAACAGCGCCTCGGCCATCTCGCCATACTGGCTGCGGCGGGTGCCGTGATGCACGGCGCGGGTGCGGGGGTGAAGAGGTGAGGATGCCATGTGCCTCCGTTACGCCTCGCGACGAAAAAGCGCAACTTTCACTTGAAACCCGGCATTGACGCGCTACGTCGGACAGCGGCCGGGCCCCTCTGGCGATCCGAAGGGATCGTGATGTCGGTCGCATGTGACCCTTCTTCCAGAGGAATGACAATGGATTTGACAGCCTCGATCATGGGCCAGCCGCTGTGGATGTGGCTGACCTTCCTTGCCGCCGTCATCTTTCTGCTGGTGCTTGACCTGGGCGTGCTGAACCGCGGCGACCGGGAAATCGGCGTACGCAGGTCGCTGGGCATGTCGGCCTTCTATATCACCATCGGCCTTGCGTTTGGCGGCTTCGTCTGGGCGCAACTGGGCCAGACGGCGGCGATCGAATACTGGACCGGCTTCGTCGTCGAAAAGTCGCTGGCGATGGACAACGTCTTCGTCATGGCGACGATCTTCGGTTTCCTGGCGGTGCCCCGGCATCTGCAGCACCGGGTGCTGTTCTGGGGCATCCTGGGGGTGATCGTGCTGCGCGCGATCATGATCGGCTTCGGCGCGGCGCTGGTCGCGCGCTATGACTGGGTGCTGCTGATCTTTGCGGCCTTCCTGATCTTTACCGGCGTGCGGATGCTGATGGCCAGGGAGGACGAGGCAGACCCGTCGGAAAACAGGATGCTGACCTGGCTCAGGCGCCACATGCGGGTGACGGACGACTTTGTCGGCAACCGCTTCTTCGTGCGCCAGCCGGGACCCTCGGGCAAGCCGCTGCTTTACGTGACGCCCCTGTTCGTGGCGCTGGTCGCGATCGAATTCGCCGACCTGATCTTTGCGGTCGATTCGGTGCCTGCGATCTTTGCGATCACGACCGATCCCTATCTGGTCTATACCTCCAACATCTTCGCGATCCTGGGGCTGCGGGCGCTTTACTTCGCGCTGGCGGCGATCCTGCACCGCTTCGCCTATCTCAAGCCCGCGCTGGCCGCGCTGCTGATCTTCATCGGCGGCAAGGTGGTCGTGGCCGAGATGCTGGGGATCGAGAAGGTGCCGCCCTCGATCTCGCTGGGCGTGACCTTCGTGATCCTGACGACGGGCGTGATCGTCTCATTGGTGAAGACAAGGGGCGAAAAACCGGCAGGCCACTGAACGGTCCTTGCGAACACAACAGGAACGCGGCCTTCCCCCCGAAGGCCGCGTTCGCTATGCTGGCAGGCATGAGCCATTTCGACGACTCCGACGCCTTCGAGGCCGCCGCCGCGCCCGCCCGCGCGCCCCTGTCCCAGCGGGCGATGGGGGTGCGGCCCACGCCCTATCTGGACGGACTGAACCCGGCCCAGCGGCAGGCGGTGGAAACGCTGGACGGGCCGGTGCTGCTGCTGGCGGGGGCGGGCACCGGCAAGACCCGCGCGCTGACCACCCGCATCGCCCATCTGCTGACCACGGGGCGCGCGACGCCGGGTCGCATCCTCGCCGTGACCTTCACCAACAAGGCCGCGCGCGAGATGAAGGAACGCGTGGCCCGCCTGCTGGGCGAGACGGTCGAGGGGATGCCGTGGCTGGGCACGTTTCATTCGATCAGCGTCAAGATTTTGCGGCGTCATGCCGAACTGGTGGGAGGCGATGGCCTGCACCTGAAGCCGTCATTCACGATCCTCGACACCGACGACCAGATCCGGCTGCTCAAGCAACTGATCGCAGCCGAGAACATCGACGAAAAGCGCTGGCCCGCGCGGATGCTGGCGGGGCTGATCGACGATTGGAAGAACCGCGCGATCACGCCCCCACGGGTGCCATCGGGCGAAAGCCACGCCTATGACGGCAAGGGGGCGGCGCTTTACGCGGCCTATCAGCGGCGGCTGCTGGAACTGAACGCGGTCGATTTCGGCGATCTGCTGATGCATTGCGTCACGATCTTTCAGGCGCACCCGGACGTGCTGCGCCAGTGGCAGGACCGATTCCGCCATATCCTCGTGGACGAGTACCAGGACACCAACGTGGCGCAGTATCTGTGGCTGCGGCTGCTGGCATCCGCCCACCGCAACATCTGCTGCGTGGGCGACGACGACCAGTCGATCTATGGCTGGCGGGGCGCCGAGGTGGACAACATCCTGCGGTTCGAGGCCGATTTCCCCGGCGCGCAGGTGATCCGGCTGGAACAGAACTATCGGTCCACCCCCCATATCCTCGCAGCCGCCTCGGGCCTGATCGCGGCCAACAAGGGGCGGCTGGGCAAGACCCTGTGGACCGAGGCCGAGGGGGGCGAGCGCGTCCGCCTGATCGGCCACTGGGACAGCGAGGCCGAGGCCCGCTGGATCGGCGAAGAGATCGAGGCCTTCCACGGCGGCCACCGCCATTCCATCGGCAAGCGCAGCCTGAACGACATTGCGATCCTCGTCCGCGCCTCCCACCAGATGCGGGCGTTCGAGGACCGTTTCATGACCATCGGCCTGCCCTATCGCGTGATCGGCGGCCCGCGGTTCTATGAACGGGCGGAAATCCGCGATGCCATGGCCTATCTGCGTCTGGCGGTCAGCCCGACCGACGATCTGGCCTTTGAACGCATCGTCAATGTCCCCAAGCGCGGCCTGGGCGACAAGGCGTTGCAGACGATCCAGCGCGAAGCCCGCACCCGCGGCCTGTCGCTGCTGGAGGGTGCTGCCGCGGCGGTGGCGCATGGCGCGATCACCGGCAAGGGCGCGGGCAGCTTGCGCCAGTTCGTGGACGCGATGGGGCGTTGGCACGCGGATGCGCTGGATTCGCGCGTGAACCATGTGGAACTCGCCGAACGGATTCTGGACGAATCCGGCTATACGGCGATGTGGCAGAACGACCGTTCGCCGGATGCGCCGGGACGGCTCGACAACCTCAAGGAACTGGTCAAGGCGCTGGAGGAGTTCGAGAACCTGCAGGGCTTCCTGGAACATGTCGCGCTGGTGATGGACACCGACGACGGCGATCAGGCCGAACAGGTCAGCATCATGACGCTGCACGCCGCCAAGGGGCTGGAATATCCCGTCGTCTTCCTGCCGGGGTGGGAGGACGGTCTGTTCCCCAGCCAGCGCAGCATGGACGAATCGGGCCTGAAGGGGCTGGAGGAGGAACGCCGCCTGGCTTACGTCGGCCTGACGCGGGCCGAGGAACTGGCGACCATCACCTTTGCCGGCAACCGGCGGATGTATGGGCAATGGCAGTCGTCGCTGCCGTCGCGTTTCATCGACGAACTGCCGGAAGCCCATGTCGAGGTCCTGACCCCCCCTGGCCTTTACGGCGGCAGCTATGGCGCGGCGGCGCAGGCGTTCGCCCAACCCTTTGCGCAGTCGGCGATGCACGACCGCGCGGCGCGGGCGGATGTCTATGCCTCGCCGGGATGGAAGCGGATGCAGGACCGCGCGGCCCAGCGGGCGCAGCCGGTCCATCGCGCGCCGGTGGTGATCGACGCCGAACCCGCCGCACGCTTTGCCGTGGGCGACCGGGTGTTCCACCAGAAATTCGGCACCGGCACGGTCATGGGCATCGCCCAGGACACGCTGACCATCGAATTTCCGGCGGGCTTCAAGAACGTCAAGGCGGCCTATGTCCAGGCCGCCTCGGACATGTCTGACGACGTGCCGTTCTGATCGGCCAGCCCGGACAGGCCCTCGGGCGCTGACATCCGCAGTCTGGACCCACGCGCCCGGAAGGATCGTTTCCGCAAGGCAGGGGGCTGGATCGGCCAGCCCCTGCCGCGGCGGGCATTCAGGCCGCGGCCTTTTCCACGGCGGCCACGATGCCGTCCACGACCTCGCGCAGCGTCGTCTCGTCCTCGGCCTCGGCCATGACGCGGATCAGCGGCTCGGTCCCCGACTTGCGGATCAGGACCCGGCCGGAACGCGCCAGCCGCGCCTCGGCCGCGGCGATTTCGGATTTCACCGCCTCGGCGGACAGGGGATCGGCCCCGGCCTGATAACGGACGTTCTTCAGCATCTGCGGCACCGGGGTGAACTGGCGCACCAGCTCGCTGGCCGGTCGGCCGCTGTCGGCCAGCGCGGCCAGGAACTGCAGCCCCGCAAGCAGCCCGTCGCCGGTGGTGGCGTAATCGGTCATCACGATATGGCCGGACTGCTCGCCCCCCAGGTTGAAACCCGCCCCCCGCATCCGTTCGACCACATAGCGGTCGCCCACCGCCGTCCGTTCCAGCCGTAGCCCGCGATCCTGCAGGAACCGCTCCAGCCCCAGATTCGACATGACCGTCGCGACCAGCGCGCCGCCGCGCAGCCGGCCCGCGTCGGCCCAGCGTCCGGCCAGCAGCGCCATGATCTGGTCGCCGTCCGCCACCGCCCCTCGCTCATCGACGATCATCACCCGGTCGGCGTCGCCATCCAGGCTGATGCCCAGATCGGCGCCGTGTTCGCGCACCGCCGCAGCCGCGGCCTCCGGATGGGTCGATCCCACGCCCGCGTTGATGTTGCAGCCGTCGGGATCGACGCCCAGCGGAATCACTTCGGCCCCCAGTTCCCACAGCACCTCGGGCGCTGCGCGGTAGGCCGCGCCGTTGGCGCAGTCGATCACGACCTTCAGCCCGTCCAGCCGCCGGCCCGCCGGGAAGGTGGTCTTGACATATTCGACGTAACGCCCGCGCCCGTCCTCGATCCGCCGGGCGCGGCCGATCTGCTGCGGCTGGGCCAGGGGAATGTCGCCGCCCAGGATCGCCTCGATCTCGGCTTCCGCCTCGTCCGACAGCTTGAAGCCGTCGGGGCCGAAGAACTTGATGCCGTTGTCCTCGGCCGGGTTGTGGCTGGCGGAAATCATGATGCCCAGATCGGCGCGCATTGACCGCGTCAGATACCCCACGGCTGGCGTCGGCACCGGCCCCAGCAGCAGCACGTTCATCCCCGTCGAGGTCAGCCCCGCCGTCAGCGCGTTTTCCAGCATGTAGCCCGACAGGCGCGTATCCTTGCCGATCACGACCCGATGGCCGTTGTTGCCGTCGCCGCGGAAATACCGCCCCGCCGCCGCGCCCAGCCGCAACGCCAGTTCCGCCGTCATCGGATGGGAGTTGGCCCGCCCGCGCACGCCGTCGGTACCGAAGAACTTCCTGCTCATGCCTCTGCCCCTGTTTCCTTGTTGGTTATCGCCTGCCACAGGGACAGGCCCTGCCGTGTTCCCGCCACGTCATGCACCCGGTGGATCTGGATGCCCTGCGCCACCGCCGCAAGGGTCACGGCCAGCGTGCCGGGGTCGCGCGCATCCGCCGCCTCGGCGCCCCCGATCGCGCCGATGAAGCGCTTGCGCGACACGCCCAGCAGCACCGGCACCCCCAGCCCGTGGAACAGCGAAATCCGCCGCAGGATCGCCAGATTGTGCGCCTGCGTCTTGCCAAAGCCGATGCCCGGATCGACGACGATGCGGGCGCGGGGGATGCCCGCGGCCTCGGCCCGCGCGATCCGGTCGGCCAGCGCGTCATAGACATCCAGCAGCACGTCGTCGTATCGGGGGTCGTCCTGCATGGTCTCGGGCAGGCCCTGCGTGTGCATCAGGCAGACCTCGGCGCCCGTTTCCGCCACCGCCGCGGCCATGCCGGGGTCGAAATCAAGGCCCGACACGTCGTTGACCATCCCCGCCCCCGCGGCCACGGCAGTACGGGCGACAGCGGCCTTGCGCGTGTCCACCGAGACGGGCGAGACCCCCGCCAGCGCCGCGATCACCGGGGCCACGCGCGCGGTCTCGTTCTCGACCGACAGGGCCTGCGCGCCGGGACGGGTGGATTCGCCGCCGATGTCCAGGATGTCGGCGCCCTCGTCCGCCAGCCTGCGCCCGTGCGCGGTGCCCGAATCCGCGTCGTCCCAGCGTCCGCCGTCGCTGAAGCTGTCGGGCGTGACATTGACGATGCCCATGATCCGTGGCGCGTCCATGGGCAGGCCCAGCACCGGCGGGTCAGGGCCGCGATCACCTGCGCCGGCGCGTCATCGACGATCCGGGGCGCGCCGCCGCGGGCCAGAAGTTCCAGCCGCGAAAACCCGGCCCAGCCCCCGGCCAGCCGCCAGCGCCCGCCCGAGGGGTCGGGGATGGGACGGAAATAGATGGAATTGCGCATGTTCATGGAAGGATGGCCTTTGCCCCGTCAGGCCACAAAGCGCGGCCTGCGGCAAGGATCACGCGCGGGCGCGGCCCATCGGCACGCGGAAACCTGCCGGCGGGGCGGGCAGCGCGGTCCCGTCCGGCAGCGCCCAGTCCAGCCGCGCCGCGTCCAGCCGCCCGGCGATCCAGAAGGCAAGTTCGCGCGCGTCGGCATCCAGCCCGGCCACATCGGCGGCCATGCGCGCGGGTGCCCAGACGACGGCCCTGCCCTCGCCCGCGGCCCAGTCGAGTTCGGTGCGCGAATCCGCGACCGTCATCCCCAGCCGCCCGGCCTGCGCCCGGGCGGCTTGG
>CALLYR010000526.1 GCA_937859005.1 uncultured Paracoccus sp.
GATCCGGGCCGCAGCGGCCGAGGCGGCGGCACTGGGCCATCCCGGCCTGCGGGCCGAGGTCGCGCGGGCCAACCACGCCGCACGGCAGCTTTATCGGGCCCTGGGCTTCGTCGAGACGCCGGGCGGGTGCCGGGGCCCGAGGCCCAGGGTGATGCGACTGCCGCTGAACCCCTGAGCCCCTGTGCAAACCCTCAGCGCGGCATCGCGGCCACCTGCGCCAGCAGGATGAAGGCGCGGCCCGACCGCGTATCGGCCATCGCGGCCAGTCCTGTGTCGTTCAGATCCTCGCCGACCCTGGCCAGGGTGCGGTCATACTGGCGCAGGAAATGATGGGCGGCGTCGCGGAACACCTCGTCGTTGCGCATCATGCCGGCGGCCAGATCCAGCATCCCGGCGTCCGACACCGCGGCCAGTTCCGTCAGCGCGGCGCTGCGCCCGCCCGCCGCAAGGCGGCGCCAGACCGCGGGCGGAATCGCTGCGGGGGACAGGTCGTCCATATAGATCCCCCCCTTGGCCAGCAGCGTCACGACATCCTGCGCGGCGCGGATCACGCGGGCGGTTTCGGGATCGGACAGCGCCGTGCGCAACGCCTGGATCGCCGCGTGATCGTCGGGACCGTCGGGAAAGTTCAGTGCCGTAACCAGCACCTCGGGCGGGACCTCGACCAGCGGGGACGCAACCGGCGGCGCGGGCCGCGGCTCGGCCGGGCGGGGGCATCGCGCGGGCCGCGGCGCCCTGGATCGCGGCCGTCCCGGCGGGCGCCGGGGGCAGCGCGGGCTCGTCCGCCGGCGCATCGGCGCGCAGCAGATCCAGCCGCGCCCGCAGCAGATCCGCCTCGGCCCGCAGAGCGGCGATGGCGCGGGCCAGCCCCACCGCCATCCAGATCAGCGCCACCGGCAGGATCACGCCCATGATCGACAGCAGCCGCGACAACCCGCCCGCGGCCGGGGCCTCATCCGGCCCCATCAGCCAGAACAGCAGCACCGCCGCCAGCCACAGGCCGGTCAGCACCAGCCCCAGCAGGCCGGCGCGGTCGCGCCCCTTCGGCCCGGCGATCGCACCGCGCAGCCGGTCCACGACCTCATTCATAGCGGATCGCGATGATCTCATAGGCCTTGCCGCCGCCGGGGGTGGTCACCTCGACCGAATCGCCTTCGTCCTTGCCGATCAGCGCGCGCGCCAGCGGCGAGCGGACGTTCAGCAACCCGCGTTCCAGATCGGCCTCCTGCTCGCCCACCAGCTTGAAGGTCTTTTCCTCGTCGGTGTCCTCGTCCACGACCGTGACGGTCGCGCCGAACTTGATGCTGCCCGACAGCCTCGACGTGTCGATCACCTCGGCGCGCGAGATGATCATCTCGAGTTCCTTGATGCGGCCCTCGATGAAGCTCTGCTTTTCGCGGGCGGCATGGTATTCGGCGTTTTCGGACAAATCGCCATGCTCGCGCGCCTCGGCGATGGCGCGGATGACGGCCGGACGCTCGATCCCCCGCAGTTCGCGCAGTTCCTCGTCCAGCTGGTCGAAGCCGGCGCGCGTCATCGGTATCTTTTCCATCAGTCCCTCGTAACCGAACGCCCCCGGCCATGAAGACGGGGGCGTTGCCTGACTTGCTGGCGCGCATCGTGACGCAGGCCCGCGCCTTAGGCAAGCGGCGCGCAGCCGCAGGCGCGGATTTGCCCCCGCAGCAAATCCGCGGCTTCGTCGCGTTCCGATTGTCGCAGCGGCCGATCCGCGCTAGGTCTTTCCCCGATATGCTGCAAGCGCGAGGGGACCAGCCGTGGACGCGACCGTGATCGAACGCGAGGCGATGGATTTTGACGTTGTGATCGTGGGCGCGGGTCCTGCGGGCCTGTCGGCGGCAATCCGGCTGAAGCAGATCGACCCCGACCTGAATGTCGTCGTGCTGGAAAAGGGGTCCGAGGTCGGCGCCCATATCCTGTCGGGCGCGGTGCTGGACCCGATCGGGCTGGACGCGCTGATCCCCGACTGGCGCGACCGCGGCGCCCCCGTCCGCACCAGGGTCACCGAGGACCATTTCCTGATGCTGGGCCCGGCGGGCTCGATGCGCATTCCGAACTGGCCGATGCCGCGGCTGATGTCGAACCACGGCAACTATATCGTCAGCATGGGCAATGTCTGCCGCTGGCTGGCCGAACAGGCCGAGGCGCTGGGGGTGGAAATCTTCCCTGGCATGGCGGCATCCGAAATCGTCTGGGACGGCGACCGCGTCGCCGGGGTCGTCGCGGGCGAGATGGGCAGGAACCCCGACGGCACCCCCGGTCCCAGCTATGAGCCGGGGATGGAGCTGCGCGGCAAATATGTCTTCATCGCCGAAGGCGTGCGCGGCAGCCTCGCCAAGGTGCTGATGGAACGCTTTGACCTGTCCGCCCGGCACGAGCCGCAGAAGTTCGGCATCGGCATGAAGGAAATCTGGGACATCGACCCCGCCAGGCACCGCGAGGGCACGGTGGTCCACACGATGGGCTGGCCGCTGGGCAAGAATGCGGGCGGCGGGTCCTTCATCTATCATGCCGAGAACAACCAGCTGTTCATCGGTTTCGTGGTCCATCTGAACTATGAGAACCCGTATCTCTACCCCTACGCCGAGTTCCAGCGCTTCAAGCACCACCCGGCCATCGCCGAGCTGCTGGAGGGGGGCAAGCGCGTGGCTTACGGCGCGCGCGCGATCTCGGAAGGCGGCTGGCAGTCGATCCCCAAGCTGACGGTGCCGGGGGCAGTGCTGCTGGGCTGTTCGGCGGGGCTGGTGAACGTGCCGCGCATCAAGGGCAACCACAACGCCATCCTGTCGGGCATCGCCGCGGCCAACGCCGCCGCCGAGGCGATCGCCGCGGGGCGCGAGGGCGACGAGCTGGTGGATTACGAATCCGACCTGCGTTCCGGCCCCATCGCGCGCGACCTCAAGCGGGTGCGCAACGTGAAACCGGCCTGGTCGCGCACCGGCATGATGGGCTCGCTGATGCTGGGCGGCATGGACATGTGGATCGCGTCCATGTTCAACCGCAACATCCTGCGCACCTGGAAGCACGGCAAGACGGATGCCGCCGCGACCCGGCCTGCAAAGGACTTGGCGCCGATCGACTATCCGAAGCCTGACGGCAGGCTGTCCTTCGACCGGCTGACCAATGTGGCGTTTTCCTTCACCAACCACGAGGAAAGCCAGCCCTGCCACCTGAAGCTGAAGGACCCGACCGTCCCGATCCGGGTGAACCTGCCCGTCTATGCCGAACCTGCGCAGCGTTACTGCCCGGCCGGCGTCTATGAGGTGGTCGAGGATGCGAACAGCCCGCGCTTCGTCATCAACTTCCAGAACTGCGTCCACTGCAAGACCTGCGACATCAAGGACCCGTCGCAGAACATCGTCTGGACGACCCCGCAGGGCGGCGACGGCCCGAATTACCCGAATATGTGACGCACCCCGGCGGGACCGGCGTTGCCCCGGTCCCGCCCGCACGCTAGGGGTGCCGCCGCAGTACCGCGATCACCGAACGGGTGCGACCTTGCCGAAGAACCTCATTCCCAGCCTGGCCCTTGCCCTGATCGCCGGGGCCGCTGCGGCGCAGACGCCGGCCCCGCCGCCCCGCCCGCCGGGCCTGTCCGTGCCGGCCCAGGCCCCGGCGCGGGCCCCGCGCATCGCGGCAACGGATGCGGCGCCCCCTGCGGATGCGGCGCTGTCCACCCCCGCCATGCCGGCCGAGCCGATCCCCGGACTTGCCGGGCCTTATCTGGCAGGGCGCCAAGCCGCCGGCAGCAACGATTTCCAGGCCGCCGCCCGTTATTTCCGCGAGGCGGTGGCGCGCGACCCCGCCGATCCGTTCCTGCAGGACAGCGCCCTGCTGACCATGATTTCCGCGGGCCAGACGACGGAGGCCGCGGCGCTGGCGGAAAAGCTGATGGCGCAGGGCGACGCGACCGAACTGGCCGTGCTGGTCCGCCGGATCGAACTGGCGCGGCAGCAGGACTGGGCGGGGGTGCTGCGGCTGCTGGACGAACGGCCCTCGTCCCCCGCGGGGGGCGGGGTGCTGCTGGACGGGATGATGCGCGGCTGGGCGCTGATGGGCGCGGGCAAGGCCAGCGAGGCTTTCGCCGAGTTCGGGAAACTGGCCGCCCTGAAGGGCGCGGGCTCGATGGCGCAATTCCAGCTGGCCCTGGCCAAGGCCAGCGTGGGCGATTACGAAGGCGCCGAACAGGCGCTGCAGGACCCCGACGCCTCGGCCCATCTGCTGGGGGTGATGGCGCGGGCGCAGGTATTGTCGCAACTGGAACGCAACGTCGATGCGCTGGCGATGCTCGACCATCTGGACAGCATCGATGCGGAACCCGCGCTGGTCGATCTGCGCCGCAGGCTGCAGGCGGGCGAGCGGCTGCCCTTCACCGTGGTGACGCGGCCCTCGGACGGCATCGCGCAGGTTCTGCTGACCTTTGCCAGCGCCCTGTCGGGCGATGTCGAGCCCGAGCCGCTGGCCCTGCTTTACGCGCGCCTCGCGCAGTATCTGGCCCCCGGCCTGGGCGAGGCGCGGCTGATGAGTGCGCAGCTTCTGCAGGCGGCAGGGCAATTCGACCTGGCGGAAAAGGAATTCGCGGCTCTGCGCGAGATGGGCGACATGCGGCCTGTCGCGGAACTGGCGCGCATCGACGCGCTGGCTCGGGCCGACCGGCTTGAGGATGCCGAAAAGGCTGCCCGCGCCCTGACCGAGGCGCGGCCCGACCTGGCCGCGGGCTGGGTTGCGCTGGGCGATCTGCTGCGCCAGCGCGACCGTTTCGCCGATGCGGTCCCGGTGTACGACAAGGCCCTGGACATCCTGAAGAAGGACCCGGACCCGCAGGCAAGCTGGTTCGCGCTGTATGCGCGCGGCATCGCGCTGGAACGGTCGGGGCAGTTCGACCGGGCCGATGCCGATTTCCGGGCGGCGCTGGCGCTGCAGCCGGAACAGGCGCCGATCCTGAATTACCTGGGCTATTCCTGGGTGGACCGGAACATGAACCTGAACGAGGCCCTGAAGCTGATCGAAAAGGCGGTCGAGCTGCGCCCCGACGACGGCTATATCCTCGATTCGCTGGCCTGGGCTTATTACCGGATGGGCCGTTTCGCCGATGCGGTCGAGCCGATGGAACGGTCGGTCGCGGCGATGTCGGACGACAGCCTGGTCAACGACCACATGGGCGACATCTACTGGATGGTCGGCCGCAAGCGCGAGGCCGAGATCCAGTGGCACCGGGCGCAAAGCCTCTACAAGCCCGAGGACAACGACAC
>CALLYR010000527.1 GCA_937859005.1 uncultured Paracoccus sp.
CCGCGCGCTGCGCCCCGATGCGCTGTTCGTCGCGGTCCTGCCGGGCGGCCGGACGCTGGCGCCCCTGCGCGACGCGCTGGCGCAGGCGGAGATCGAGGTCACGGGCGGGCTGTCCCCCCGCGTCCTGCCCTTTGGCGAGATCCGCGATCTGGGTGCGCTGCTGGCGCGCGGGGGGCTGGCGCTGCCGGTGGCCGACCAGGTGACGCAGATGGTCAGCTATCGCAGCCTGTTCCATCTGGCCCGCGACCTGCGCGGCATGGGCGAGGGCAATGCGCTGGACCTGCGCCTGCGCCGCCCGTCCCGGCGCGCGGTGATGCTGCGTGCGGCCGAAATCCTGGCCGACATGGTCCCCGACCCGCAGGATGCGGGCCGCATACGTCTGCCCGTCGATCTGGTGTTCCTGACCGGCTGGGCGCCGGCGGACAGCCAGCCCAAGCCATTGCGCCCCGGTTCGGCCAAGATGTCGCTGGCCGAGGCGCTCAGCCCTCAGAGGAAGCCATGAAAGACGCCCCGTTCCCGCCCGCCGCCGTTCCCGCCGATGCCCCCGCCGGACACCCGGCGCTGCCGCGCCCGCGCGTGGGCGTGCTGGTGGCGAATCTCGGCACGCCCGACGGACATGACTACTGGTCGATGCGGCGCTATCTGAACCAGTTCCTGTCCGACAAGCGGGTGATCGACATCCCGTCGTGGAAATGGCAGCCGCTGCTGCAGGCGATCATCCTGACAAAGCGGCCCTTCACCTCGGGCGCGAACTACCGCTCGATCTGGAACAATCAGGCGAACGAAAGCCCGCTGATGACGCTGACGAAGCAGCAGATCGCCAAGCTGCGCGAGGCCTGCGCCTCCCGCTGGGGCGATGCGGTCATGGTCGATTTCTGCATGCGCTATGGCAATCCCTCGACGCCCGCGGTGCTGGACCGGATGGTGCGGGCGGGCTGCGAGCGGATCGTGTTCCTGCCGCTTTACCCGCAATATGCAGGCGCCACGACCGCCACCGCCAATGACGAACTGTTCCGCGCCCTGATGCGGCAGAAATGGCAGCCCGCGGTGCGCACGGTCGCGGCCTATTTCGACCGGCCCGATTACATCGACGCGCTGGCGCAGTCGGTGGAACGCACGCTGGCCGGACGGCGCCCGCAAAAGCTGGTCGCGTCCTATCACGGGATGCCGAAACGTTACCTGCTGGAAGGCGACCCCTATCATTGCCAGTGCCAGAAGACGACGCGGCTCTTGCGCGACCGCCTCGGCTGGCCCGAGGATGCGATCGATACCAGCTTCCAGTCCGTCTTCGGGTCCGAGGAATGGCTGCGCCCCTATACGGTCGAGCATGTGGCCGATCTTGCCAGACGCGGCATCACCGACATCGCCGTGATCTCGCCCGCCTTCGCCACCGACTGCATCGAGACGCTGGAGGAGATCAACGGCGAGATCCGCGAGGCGTTCGAACATGCGGGGGGCAAGCAGTTCACCTATGTCCCCTGCCTGAACGACGACGACGCCCATATCGCCGTGCTGACGGGCTTGGTGGCGGAGAACTTGGCGGGCTGGATCGGCTGAACGGGGACGGGTTGGGTTTCGGGGCGCGCCGCCTATATTGGAACGCGACGCCGCCCGCCCGCGCGGGGGCAACCCCATTTCCGAAAGGCAAAGATGACCAAGATCAACCAGATCGCCTGGGACGACACCGTCCTGCCGTTCCAGCTGGACCGGTCCGGCGTCCGCGGCCGGGTGGGCCGGCTGGACGGGGTGCTGGAACATATCCTGTCGCGCCACGACTATCCCGCGCCGGTGGCGGCGCTGGTCGCGGAAACCGCGCTGCTGGCCGCGCTGATCGGGCCGACCGTCAAGCTGCGCTGGAAGCTGTCGCTGCAGGTGCGCGGCAACGGCGCGATCCGCACCATCGCCGCCGACTATTACGCCCCGGCCCGCGAGGGCGAACCCGCGCGCATCCGCGCCTGGGCCAGCTTCGATGCGGACCGGCTGGAGGCCGATAATGAGGGGCGCCCGCCCTTCCAGCAGATCGGCGATGGATATTTCGCCATCCTGATCGACCAGGGCGCGGGCAGCCTGCCCTATCAGGGGATCACGCCGCTGGCGGGCGGGTCGCTGTCGGCCTGCGCGGGCACCTATTTCGCGCAGTCCGAGCAATTGCCGACCAGCTTCACCCTGGCCTGCGGCGAATCGCGCCTGCCCGGCGACGGCGCGTCCCGCTGGCGCGCGGGCGGCATCATGCTGCAGACCCTGCCCGCGCAGCCGATGCAGGGCGGCGAAGGCGGCAGCGGCGAGGGCGGGCTGATCGAGGCCGCCGACATCCTGCAGGGCGCGCAGTCCGAGGACTGGAACCGCGCCAACCACCTGCTGTCCACCGTCGAGGAGATGGAGCTGATCGGCCCGGCCGTCGGCCCCACCGACCTGCTGCTGCGCCTGTTCCACGAGGAAACGCCGCGCGTCTTCGACCCGCAGCGGGTCGAGTTCGGCTGCTCCTGTTCGGCCGAGCGGGTGCGCGGCACGCTGTCCATCTATTCGGCCAAGGACATCGCGCACATGACCACGGCGGAAGGCCGCGTCACCGCTGATTGCCAGTTCTGCGGCGCGCATTACGACTTCGATCCCGCCTCGCTGGGGTTCGAGGCGACGGTGGATGCCGACGGCAACCCGCTGGAAAAGGCCGCCGAATGACCCCTGCCGCCGACATCCGCGCCCGGCTGGACCGCGCGCTGGCGGTCGGCGCGGGTCCGACCTCGGATTTCGACCTGAACGGCAATGCCCCGGCGGGACTGGCATTCCGCCCCGCCGGGGTGCTGGTGGCCTTCGACCCCCAGGGGCAGCTGGTGCTGACGAAACGCGCGAGCGGGTTGCGCCACCATCCCGGCCAGATCGCGCTGCCCGGCGGCAAGGTCGATCCCGGCGACGCCAATGAGGTCGCCGCCGCCCTGCGCGAGGCGCGCGAGGAGGTGGGCCTGAACCCCGCGCAGGTCGAGGTGCTGGGCTGCCTGCCTCCGCACCGCACCGTCACCGGCTTTTCCATGACCCCGGTGCTGGGCCTGATCCGCGGCGACTTTGCCCCCGTCCCCGAGGCGGGCGAGGTCGAGGAGGTCTTCACCGTCCCCTTCGCCCATGTCGCCGATCCGGCCAGCTATCACCTGGAACGGCGGCTGTGGCGGGGGGACTGGCGGTCCTATCACGTGGCCCCCTGGGGGCCTTATTACATCTGGGGGGCGACGGCGCGGGTGCTGCTGTCGCTGGCCCGCAGGCTGGCCGCATGAGGCTGCCCGCGACGATCACCGCCGATCCCGCGCTTCAGGCCGTGCTGGCGGCGCTGGCCCCGCACCGCGCGCTGATCGTGGGAGGGGCGGTGCGCAACGCGCTGCTGGGCGTGCCTGTGGACGATATCGACATCGCGACCGACGCGCGGCCCGAACGGGTCGTCGAACTGGCAAAGGCGGCGGGATTGAGGCCGGTGCTGACCGGGATCGAGCATGGCACGATCACCGTGGTGGCGGACGGTCACGGATTCGAGGTCACGACCTTTCGCCGCGACGTGGAAACCGACGGGCGGCGGGCCGTGGTGGCCTTTGCCGACAGCGTCGAGGAGGACGCGCACCGCCGCGACTTCACCATCAACGCGCTGTATGCCGAGGCTGACGGCAGGGTCATCGACCCGGTGGGCGGCCTGTCCGATCTGGCCGAGCGCCGCCTGCGCTTTGTCGGCGACCCGGACGAACGCATTGCCGAGGATTACCTGCGCATCCTGCGCTTCTTCCGCTTCTTCGCC
>CALLYR010000528.1 GCA_937859005.1 uncultured Paracoccus sp.
ACAGCGCGTTCTGCGCACCCATGGTCAGCAGGATCTCGTCGCGCCCGGCACTGATGCCGCGCCGGGGCAGGATCTGGCGGGCGATGTGATCGACCAGTTCGGGGTCGTCCTCGCCGTAAAGATCGCCGGTCAGCGAGGCGAATTCACGCCGCCCCAGCACTCGCATCGCGCAGTCGCGCCACGCGGCGTGGTCCACCAGTTCGGGATCGGCCTGCCCATAGACGAAGGAATGGCCAAAGCGGCGCCAGTCCGGGTCGCGGTCGGTGCGCCGCGCGCGGCTGAACCGCCCGTCCAGAAGGCGGTCCCAGTCGAAGCGTTCCGGCGCGGGCGCTGGCGGCACCGCGTCGATCCGCCGTTCGAGCGAACCCGAGATGTAATGCCCGGACCGGTCTCGGCTGGTCAGGTAATCGGTCGAGACGAGTTCCGTGAAGGCCTGCGCGACCGTGACCCGCGCCACGCCCAGATGCCGGGCCAGCGCGCGGGTCGAAGGCAGCTTCTCGCCCGCAGGGAACCGGCCGTCGGTGACGAAGCCGATGATCTGCCGCCGCAACTGGACCTGCAGCGGAACATCCGCCGCATGGTCCAGAAAGAAGGCGTCAACGGGAATCGTCATGGCTGACCTGCGGCGCGGGCCGGGACATGAGGACCCGGCCCGCGCCGCGGCTCAAGCTCTCAGGCAAAGACGCGGGTCAGCGCGCGGTCGATGGCATCGGTGATCCGGTCGATGTCGTCGGGCGTGGCGATCAGCGCGGGCGACAGGCACAGCGTGTTGTTCAGCCCCGGAATCGAACGGTTCGTGGCCCCGATGATGACGCCCTGGCCCATGCAGTCCGCGACGACCGCCTGCACCCGCTTTTCGTCCAGCGGCTCCTTCGTGGCGCGGTCCGCGACCAGTTCGGCGCCGCAGAACAGGCCCTTGCCGCGCACGTCGCCGATCACCGCATGCCTGTCCATCAGCGAGGTCAGGTTGTCCATCAGGCGCTTGCCCATCGCGACGGTGTTTTCCAGCAGCCCCTCGTCCTCGATGATGCGCATGTTCTCGATCGCGGCGACGGGACCGGCGGTGCAGCCGCCGAAGGTCGAGATGTCGCGGAAGTAGCTCATCGTGTCGTCGGGCGCGTCCTTGAACATCTCGAAGACGCGCTCGGTCGTGACGGTGCAGGAAATCGCGGCATAGCCCGAGGCCACGCCCTTGGCCATGGTCACGAAATCCGGCTCGATCCCATAGTGCTGATAGCCGAACCACAGGCCGGTGCGGCCCAGCCCGCAGACCACTTCGTCGATATGCAGCAGGATGTCGTATTTACGGCAGATTTCCTGCACGCGCTGCCAGTATCCCTCGGGGGGCGTGATGACGCCGCCGCCTGCGGTGACCGGCTCCAGCACCAGGCATCCGACCGTATCGGGGCCTTCGCGCAGGATCACCTCCTCGATGGCATCCGCCGCGCGCTGGCCATAGTTTTCCACGTCCCACTGCTTGCGGTATTCAAGGCAGTGCGGCACCCGCACGAAACCGTCCGGGAAGGGGCCGTAATCCGCCGCGCGCTGGTCCTGACCCGAGGTTGCGAGCGTGGCGATGGTGGTGCCGTGGTAATCGCGGTCGCGGAACAGGATCTTGGACTTCCTGCCCCCATGATGGCGGGCCGAGATCTGGCGCACCATCTTGTAGACCTTCTCGTTCGCCTCGGACCCCGAGTTCGAGTAATAGACCCGGCTCATGCCCGGCATCTTCTCGATCAGGCGCTGGGCGAAGACCGCGCCCGGCACGGTGCCCGCGGCGCCCGCGTAATAGTTCAGCTTGATGAGCTGGTCGCGCACCGCATTGGCGATGCTTTCGCGCCCGTAACCCACGTTGACGGTCCAGACGCCGCCCGACACCGCGTCCAGGTATTCCTTGCCGGTGGCGTCCCACAGGCGCATCCCCT
The DNA here is from genome assembly GCA_937859005.1 of uncultured Paracoccus sp. GTDB lineage: Bacteria > Pseudomonadota > Alphaproteobacteria > Rhodobacterales > Rhodobacteraceae > Paracoccus. The sequence continues at coordinate 1,926 of CALLYR010000528.1, forward strand.
TGCCCTCGACGAAGACGCGGGGGTCGATCGTCTCGTAGGCCTTGTGCTGGCTCAGGTGGTGCCAGACATGGGCGCGGTCGGCCTCGACCACATGCGACATGTCGTTGGTGTTCAGATCAAGCGTCATCGCGCGCTCCTGGGAATGAAGGTCTGGTCCTTGCTGCGCCGGATTGCGCCGCAGGGATAGTGCCAGATTCTGCCCATCCATGAGGCCAGTTTGCCGCCAGGCCTGCCGGGCCTTGGCGAAGATCGGGCGAATCGGCTTGTCCGCCACCAGCGGAAGGACCGGGGAAGCGGCCGGATTGCTGCGCGCGCAAAGTGACCGCTGCAGTGCAGAATATAGCACACGATTGTATATAAAGGGAAATGTGATTCCCAGCCGCCTCGTCATCGTCATGGACATACAATCCAATCTATCCGTATAGTTTTGAAAGTTGCCGCCGCGTCAAAAGGCAACATCAACAACAGGGATTCCCATGCTTGATCGCCGCAGCTTCCTGACCACCTCCTCCCTCGCCGCGCTCTCGCTGGCCGCGCCGGGCCTTCTGGGCCGCGCCTCGGCGCAAGGCGCCGCGCTGAAGATCGGCGTGCCCGTCCCGATCTCGGGCGCTTTCGCCGCGAACGGCAAGTTCGCCACCATTGGCGCGCAGATGGCCGCCGAGGAAGTCGCCAAGGCGCACGGGATCGAGGTCTCGACCCTCGACCTGGATACCGAGGGCAAGCCCGCGACCGCCGTGCGCAAGGTCCAGGACGCGCTGGCGCAGGACGGGATCAAGCTGTTCGCGGGCGGCATCCTGTCGTCGGAATCCCTTGCGATGGGCAAGGAGATCGAGCGCGGCGGCGGCGCCTTCATGACCACCGCGGGCGCGGACGAGATCACCGGCGCGGACTGCAACCGCGGCACCTTCCGCTGGTCGGTGCCGACCTTCGGGGCGATCAACCAGACCGTCCGCCCGATCATCGAGGCGCTGCCCGATGCGAAGAAGTGGTACACGATCACCCCCCAATATGTCTTTGGCGACGGGCTGCTGAACGCGGCCAAGGCGGTTTTCGCAGAAAAGGGGATCGAGCATGTCGGCAACAGCTATCATTCGCTGACCGACAAGGAATTCAGCGGCTATCTGACCAACGCCATCGCGGCTCAGCCCGACGTGCTGCTGCTGCTGAACTTCGGCGCGCAGTCCTCGGACACGCTGCGGCAGGCGGTCAGCTTCGGCCTCAAGCAACGCATGACCATCGTCGTGGCCTGGGCCTCGGGGCTGGAGCAGTTCGAGGCTCTGGGACCGGAAATCGTCGAAGGCGTCTATTTCGGCGCGCAATACTGGCACGGCGCGGACACGCCCCTGAACCGCGAGCTGGTGGCGCGGGTGCGCGAGAAGCACGGCTTCAACCCGAACTATTCCTTCGCCGGCAGCTATATCATCAGCAAGCTGCTGCTGGATGCGGCGGTCAAGGGCGGATCGCCCGAAGGCGCGGCGGTGATCCCGCAACTGGAGGGGCTGAAATACGCGGGCCTGACCGGAGAGGAGGAGATCCGCGCCGCCGACCACCAGGTCATCAAGGATTACTACCTGCTCAAGGGCAAGGCCAAGGACGCGATGGCCGACAAGGACGACTTCGTGGACATCGTCAGTTCCGGCAAGTCGTTCCTGTCGCCCGAGGATTCCGGCTGCAAGATGCCGGCCTGAGGTCCGCCGTCCCCGCGCCGCATGGCCCGCGCGGGGACCTATCCGCCCGACTTCAGGAGAGATCGCGTGATCTATCTTTTCCAGATCCTGAATGGCATCGGCCTGGGGATGCTGTATTTCCTGCTGGCCGTCGGCCTCAGCGTCATCTTCGGTCTGCTGCAATTCGTGAACTTCGCCCATGGCGCCTTCTACCTGCTGGGTGCCTATCTGACCTATGACCTGACCCAGCGGGGGTTCAGCTTCTGGGCGGCGATGCCGATGGCCACGCTGATCGTGGCAGGCGTCGCCGCCGCGATTGAGGCGTTGCTGCTGCACCGCATCTACAAGCTGCCGCATACGTTCCACATCCTTGTGACCGTGGGCCTTGCGCTGGTCATTCAGGAACTGGCGATCATCGCCTGGGGGCCGCTGGGCGGCAGCGTGCCCGCGCCGCAGGGGTTGCAGGGCGTCGTGATCGCGGGGGATTTCATCTATCCGCAATACCGCCTGTTCACCATCGCCTTCACCGCCGTGCTGGCCGGGCTGCTGTGGTGGCTGCTGGAAGGGACGCGGCTGGGCGCCATCGTGCGGGGCGGGTCGGAATCGCCGTCGAACATGGCGCTGCTGGGATATAACACCATGCGCATCAACACCGCCGTCTTCGGCTTCGGCGCGGGGCTGGCCGGGCTGGCGGGTGCGCTGGCCGCGCCCATCAGGGGGGTCGAGCCGTTCATGGGCGCCGAGGCGCTGTCGGTCGCCTTCGTCGTCGTCGTGATCGGCGGCATGGGCAGCTATACCGGCGCGCTGGCCGCGGGGCTGCTGGTCGGGATCGTGCAAAGCGTCATGACCACCGTCTGGCCCGAAGGCGCACGGCTGATGATCTATGTCGGCATGGCGCTGGTCATCGCGATGATGCCGCGCGGCCTGCTGGGGAGAGCCTGAGATGCATCCGCTCGACAAACCCGCCGTACAGTTCGGCCTGGCGGTGCTGACCGTCGCCGTCCTGCCGCTGTTCCTGAAATCCGGCATCCTCGCGACCGAGATCCTGATCTTTGCCATGGTCGTGGCCGCCTGCAACCTTCTGCTGGGCTATACCGGCCTTCTGTCCTTCGGGCAGGGCATCTTCTTCGGCATCGGCACCTATGCGGCGGGCATCTGCCTGACGCGCTGGTCCGTGCCGGTGCCGCTGGTGCTGGCGGGTGCGGCCATCCTTGGGGCGGCAGTTGCGGCGCTGGTCGGCTGGCTGTCGATCCGGCGGCAGGGGGTGTATTTCGTGATGCTGACGCTGGCGTTTTCGCAGCTGTTCTACTTCATGGCCTATACGTTCAGCGGCCTGACGGGCGGCGACAACGGCCTGTTGGGCGTGCCGCGGCCCAGCATCGGGGGCGCGGCGCTGAACGCGCCCTGGTCCTATTACGCTTACGT
>CALLYR010000529.1 GCA_937859005.1 uncultured Paracoccus sp.
GGGATCCGGGTCGACGAGTACGGCGTGGCCTCCGACGGCGTGACCGTGGCGGTCAAGTTCGTCGAGGGGCTGGCGGCGGCCGGCCTGGGGACCAGCAAGATCTGCGCCTATGCGCAGCCGAACGAAAAGTGACGCAAACGCACGACATCTGACAACGGGAGGGGTGGAAATGTCGTCAGTCGAAAGCATGGCCGGAGGGGGAGTTGTGGACTCCGGGCACAAGAAGGTGGGCGAGGAGACGCTTGCCCCGCAACGCGAACGGATCATGGACCCGTGGTCCTATCTGTTCGCCTGGCTGGGGGGCTGCGTCTCGATCGGGACATTCACCGTGGGGTCGGGCCTGGTGGGCACGCTGAACCTGCTGCAGGTGTTCCTGGCCATCGCCATCGGATGCACCGTGATCGGCATCGCGCTGGCCATCAACGGCGCGGCCGGGCACAGATACGGCATCCCGTTCATGGTGCAGGCGCGTTCGTCCTTCGGCTTTGCCGGGACGCGCCTGCCGGCGCTGGTCCGGTCGGTGCCCGCCATCGTCTGGTTCGGCTTTCAAAGCTGGATCGGCGCGGGCGCGCTGAACCTGGTGTCGGTGACGCTGTTCGGCTTCGACAGCATCGTGTTCTGGTTCATCGCCTTCCAGTTCCTGCAGATCGGCCTGTCGGTGCTGGGCTTCAGCGGGATCAAGTGGCTGGAAAACATCGGCTCGGTCTTCATCATCGGCGCGCTGATCTACATGTTCTACAGCGTCATCGACAAATACGGCACCGAGATCTCGGCCAATCTCATCCAGGCCGAGGGCAGCTGGGGCGCGCCCTTCTGGGGGGCCACCATGCTGTTCCTGGGCGTCTACAGCACGATGATGCTGAACGTCTCGGACTATTCGCGGGAACTGAAGGAAAGCGTCTCGCCGCTGCGGCAGGTGGTAATCTATGCGAACTCGATCCTGCCCGCGACGCTGTTCATGGGGCTGATCGGGCTGATGGTGTCCAGCGCCACGGGCGAGGTCGATCCGATCAAGGTGTTCTCCAGCGCGGTGGACAACAAGGTCCTGCTGATCATCACGCTGCTGTTCATCGTCTTTGCGCAGGTGACGACGAACGTGCTGAACAACGTCATTCCGCCGGCCTATGCGCTGATGGACATCTTCAAGCTGAACTTCAAGACCTCGGCGGTGCTGGTCGGGCTGCTGGCCTTTGCGACCTTTCCCTGGGAACTGGTCAAGGACGAATCCGCGGCCGGGCTGAACCTGTTCATCCAGACCTATTCGGCCTTCCTGGGGCCGATCTTCGCGGTGCTGGTGGTGGACTACTATGTCCTGCGCAAGCGCCAGCTGAACCTCGACCTGCTCTATGACGAGAACGGCCCCTATCGGGGCGTGAACTGGGCGGCGATCGTCGCGACCGTGGTGGGGGTCGTGGTGGCGCTGATCTTCAACAGGATCTCGTGGTATGCCAGCCTGATCCCGGCCGGGCTGACCTATTACATCCTGATGAAGTCGATGCCCTCGGCGCGCCGGTTCCTGGCCAACTGAGATGAAATCCTGCCGTTCCGCCTGCTTGGCAAGGCGGGGCGGCCGCCTTTCATGCGCCCAGCCCCACGGCCATTGCCCGGCGGCTGGGGATCGCGCCCTCGCCGGCGCAGGCGCGCCTAGGCTTCGGCTGTTCCTGACGCAAGCGCGACCGGCGGAAACAGCCGGGTGGGATGGGTCAGCTTTGCCAGCGCCTCCACCAGGCACATTTCGCGGGAACCGGCCCTCGCGGTGATGTCCAGCACATCATAGGTGGACGACACTGCCGCCGCGACGGCGTCCGGAAAGGCGGTTCCCTTGTCCAGGCCCGCGGCAAGCAGCCCGGTGAACAGATCGCCGGTGCCGGCCGGGCGCACCGGCAGGCGCGGGGTCGTCACCCGCCAGGCTGCCGCGCCATCGATGGCGACCGTTTCGACATGGTCCGGCGGCGTGTCGGGCAGCATGCATCCGGTGACGGCGGTCCGCCCGCGCGACCGGGCGGCGGCCTGCATCAGCGCCTGGGACGAGCGCAGCGGCTGTCCGGCCAGAAGCCCGAATTCGAACTGGTTGGGCGTCAGCACGTCGGCATGGGGAACGAGGCGGTCCCGGATCAGCTGCGGCAGGCCCTCGGCGACGAAGATGCCCAGATCCTCGTCCCCGATCACGGGATCGCACACATAGGTCAGGCCGGGGTTGCGGGCCTTGGCGCGGACGACGAAATCGGCGACCGCCTCGCCGTTTTCGACCGAGCCGAGATAGCCGGTGACGAGGACGCGCGCGGATTCGACAAGGCCGCGCTCCTCGACGCCCCTGAGCAGGTCGGCGACCAGCTCCGCCTCCAGCACGCGTCCGCGCATCGTCGGATAATGCGGGTGGTTCGACAGCAGCGTCGTGGGCACGGCGGCCACGGCGATCCCGTGCGCCTGCATCGGCAGCAGCGCGGCGCTGTTGCCGACATGGCCATGCACGACCTGGCTCTGGATCGAGATGATCATCGCAGGCAATCCGTCAGGGAACCAGCCGCCCGGCCGCAGATCCGGGCAGTCCGGAAGCCATGATCCTCATGGCCCGGACCTCATGGTATCGTCCCTTCTGGACGAGGACCAGCCGCACAGCCCGCTCAGGCCCCTCGCAGGAAGACCTGTCCATCCTCTGGCCCATGATGTTCCATCCCTGATCGGGAAGCGGAGCTTCCGGCATGTTCTGGGGGCGGCCGGCGTCCCGCGGCCCCGGCAGGGGGACCCCTGCGGCCCTGAAACCGGCAATGTGCGGATTGCGGCAGCCATGCCATGAACAAATGCCGTTGCCACAATGAGGGCGTCGCGTTCGGCGCGCGGATCCGGGATACGGGCAAGCCGCTGATACTTCCATGAAGCCGGCAGGACATGCGCGGGCAGGCCGTGGCCGGTGATGACGGCAGGTCCGTGCAAGGCCGCCTTGCTGGCGCATCGGCTGTCCTGATCGAAGCCGCGGCTGAAGAGGGTGGCGATGGTCGCGATGGCCACCGGACCCGAAGAAACATGTTGCTGCATGACCGGCCGGCAGCGAAGCGCCGGGATGTCCCCGGAAGAATTGCCCCCATGACCCCGGACTGTCATCCCACGGCAGAAACATGCCCGCCGCCATCGCGCACGATCAGCGTCCGGGGGTCGCGCGGGCCGTGAAGGAGCGGCCCCATCGGGGAGGGCGGTTCACAAGCCGGGCACCGGGTCTTGCGGCAGCCGGGAAGAGCCTGCCTGTCCGGGGGGCCGGCTTTCGGCCTCGTCGGCATCGTCTTCGGTTTCGCTGATCAGCCAGCTGGATACCTTGGCGGCGCGGGCGCGCATCGGCCTGTTCCGGGGCCAGGCCAGGTAATATGAATACCCCTCCAGTTCCAGCCTGAAGGGACGGATGAGTTCGCCGCAGGCCAGAAGGTCCGAAAGCAGCCTCGGGCTGCTGAGCATGATCCCCTGGCCATTGAGCACATGCTGGAAACGCACGTTGGTGTCGTCCACCAGCATCGACCCTGCTCCGGTGACCTGGGGCACTCCGGCAAGGTTCAGCCAGTTGACCCAGTTGAGTTTGCTTTCCTCGTGCAGCAGGGTGTAGTTCTGCAGATCTGCAGGGGTCTTCGGGATGCCGTGGGTCCTGGCCAGGGCGCGGCCCATGATCGGGGTCAGGCTGCCGCGCACCAGGCAGCGGCTTTCCATGTCGGGCCAGTCGCCCTTGCCCCACAGGATCGCCAGATCGACCTTGTCCACATCGGCCAGGGTAAAGCTGGACTTGTGGATCAGGTTCAGGTCGATATTGGGATGCGCCGCCCACAGATAACGCAGCCGGGGCGTCAGCCAGTGGCTGGAAAAGAACGGGCGGCACAGCACGCTGACGCTCTTGCTGCTGCGCAGGGACTTCATCTGATCGACCGCGTCCGAGATCTGCCGGAACGGGTTGTCGAGACTGTGGAACAGGTATTCGCCTTCCCTGGTCAGGAACATCCGGCGTGCCTGCCGCGTGAACAGGCGCGTCTCCAGATAGTCCTCCAGCGTCTTGATCTGGTGGCTGACGGCCGAAGGCGACACCTGCAGTTCGGCCGCCGTGGTGGTGAAGTTCAGATGCCGCGCCGCGACCAGAAAGGTGCGCAATGCATTCAGATGGGGAATGTGGCTCATCTGGGCATCCCTCGGCTCAAAGCCGACCGAGGACATGTCTCTGGGCATCAGCTCAGTCCATTAGCGCGATCTGTCCCGCGAATTCAAGCATGGCCGCATCGCCCCAGCGCCGGCCGATCAGCTGCACGCCCAGAGGCATGCCATCCGCGTCCGTTGCAGCGGGCCATGTCGCTGCGGGCAGGCCCAGCACCTGCCAGGGGCGGCTCATATGCGGCGATCCGGTGGCGTCCAGGCCTGCCGGCGCGCTGTCCGGCGCGGCGGGCGCCAGCAGCCCCGCCGTTCCCTGCATCCGGGACGAAAGCCAGGCGGCATGGCGGGCGACCTCGGACCGGGCGGCAAGGTAATCGGCAAAGCCCGTGGCCCTGCCGGTGGCGACAAGTTCCGCAAAGGCCGGGCTGATCAGGTCGGGGCGGCCTGCCTCGGCCGCCATGTTGCGGGCGGCTTCATGGGCCATGATCGTCCTGTGAAGCTCAACCAGGCGGGCCAGCCGGCCGTCGCAGTCCAGATCCTCGACGCGTGCGCCCGCCTGCGCCAGCCTTTGCGCCACCCTTTCCACCGCGGCCTTCATCGCCGCGGACACCGGGCCGATGGCGCGGCCGTCCACGCGCAGAAAGCGCGCACCCGCCAGTTGCAG
>CALLYR010000530.1 GCA_937859005.1 uncultured Paracoccus sp.
GACCGCCTGTCCGCCAGCCGGGTTGTGGCCGCCGTCCAGCCACAGCTCGCACCCATGCGCGGCGGCGGCGTAACCCAGCGGGCCGCGGGTCAGGCGCTGCATCCGGGCGGGCCATTCGACGCGGGTCATGGCGGCAGTGGCCTCGGGCTGGCCGTATCCCAACTCGCGCAGGGCGGCGATGGCGGTGCCGGCGTTCTCGATCTGGTGGGGTCCGGCCAGGCGCGGCAGCGGCAGGTCCAGAAGGCCACGTTCGTCCTGAAACACCAGCGCATCGCCTTCGCGCGCGGCGGCTGGCCCGCCACCGACAGGCGGCAGCCGAGGCGCGCGGCGCGCGATTCGATCACCTCCAGCGCCTCGTCGGGCTGGCGCGCGACCACGCAAGGCGTGCCGCGTTTCAGGATGCCCGCCTTTTCGCCCGCGATCTGCGCCAGCGTGTCGCCCAGATATTGCGTATGGTCGATGCTGACCGGCGTGATGACGCACAGGCGCGGGGCTTCGACCATATTGGTCGCGTCCAGCCGCCCCCCAAGGCCCACCTCCAGCAGCGTGTAATCCGCGGACACGCGCGAGAACGCCAGAAAGGCGGCGGCGGTCGTGACCTCGAAGAAGGTGATCGGGCGACCCGCGTTCACGCGCTCGACCTCGGCCAGCGTCTCGGCCAGCGCCTGATCCGAAATCAGCGCGCCCGCCAGCCGGATGCGTTCGTTGAACCACGCCAGATGCGGCGAGGTATAGGCGTGGACCCGCAGCCCCGCCGATTCCAGCCCCGCCCGGATCATCGCCTGGGTCGAACCCTTGCCGTTCGTGCCCGCGACATGGATCACTGGCGGAATCGCCCGTTCGGGATGGCCAAGGTCGGCCAGCAGCGCCGCCATCCGGTCCAGCGACAGGTCGATGACCTTGGGATGCAGCCCCGTCAGACGCTGCAGGATGGCATCCGCGCCGGCCAAGCCGTCAGACCCTTTCCGGCTGCGCGGCGTCCGCCCCGGATTCGGCGGCGTCGCTGTCGGGCAGGGCGGACGGGATCACGCCGGGCGCGGGCAGGTCGGCCACCACCGGCGCCGATTGCCGCATCAGCATCCGCAGGATCGAGACCAGCTCCTCGCGCAGTTGCTTGCGGTGGATCACCCGGTCCAGCATCCCGTGTTCCAGCAGATATTCGGCGCGCTGGAATCCTTCGGGCAGCTTTTCGCGGATCGTCTGCTCGATCACGCGCGGCCCGGCGAAGCAGATCAGCGCATTGGGCTCGGCGATCTGGATGTCGCCCAGCATGGCATAGCTGGCGGTGACGCCGCCCGTGGTCGGATGGGTCAGCACCACGACATAGGGCAGCCCTGCTTCCTTCAGCATCTGCACGGCCACGGCGGTGCGCGGCATCTGCATCAGAGACAGGATGCCTTCCTGCATCCGCGCCCCCCCGGAGGCGGAAAACAGCACCAGCGGGCGTTTCAGCGCGACCGCGCGTTCGGCGGCGGCGATGATGGCGTTGCCGACATACATCCCCATGGACCCCGCCATGAAGCTGAAATCCTGGGCCGCGGCGACGATGGGGGTGCGGCCGACCTCGCCCTCGGCGACCAGCATCGCCTCCTTCTCGCCGGTGGATTTCTGCGCGGCCTTCAGGCGCTCGGGGTATTTCTTCTGGTCGCGGAATCCCAGCGGATCGACCACGGGATCGGGCACCGCCACCTCGACGAAGCTGCCCGCGTCGAACAGCGCGGTGAAGCGCGCGCGCGGGCTGATCGCCAGATGATGGTCGCAGTTCGTGCAGACGTTCAGGTTGTCGGCCAGTTCGCGGTGGAACAGCATGGTTCCGCATTCGGGGCATTTGGTCCACAGGTTCTCGGGCACCTCGCGGCGCGAGAACAGGGAATTGATGCGCGGGCGGACGTAGTTGGTGATCCAGTTCATCTGCGGCCTTCCGGGCTTGCGGCGTGGGCTCTCAGATATGCCCGGCGCGCGCCCATTGCAATCGCGCGGGCCTTGCGGCTGACTGCGGACATGTGGGGCGATTTCCCGGTGATACTGCATTACACCGCGGCGCTTGCGGTGTCGGCGCGGGTGCTGATGCGGCCGCGGCTGGAACCTTCGGTGCGGCTGGCCTGGATTCTGGTGATCGAAGTCCTGCCGCTGGTCGGCATCCTCAGCTATGTCCTGTTCGGCGAGATCCGCATCCGCCGCGCCGACCTGCAGAAGCGGCGCGACGTGCGCGACCGGCTGACGGGACGCTGGCGCCCCGGCCCGCATGACCTGAACCGCGTGCCCGGCCCGGCCGCGGCGGTGGTGGCGGCGAACCGTGCGGTGGGCGGCCTGCCTGCCGTGGACGGCAACGACATCCATCTGCTGCCCGAGGACGACCGCGCCATCGATGTCCTGGTGGCCGAAATCGAGGCTGCGCGCGACCATGTGCATCTGCTGTTCTATATCTGGCTGCCCGACGGATCGGGGCGGCGGGTGGCGCAGGCCGCGATCGCGGCGGCGGGGCGCGGGGTCGCGGTGCGGGTGATCGTGGACGCCTTCGGCTCGCGCCCGCTGCTGCGGTCCGGCTGGTGGGGGGCGATGCGCGATGCGGGGGTGGACTGCCGGACGGCGCTGCCGCTGGTCTATCCGGTGTTCACGATGCTGTTCCAGCGGCTGGACCTGCGCAACCACCGCAAGGCGGTCGTGATCGACGGACGGGTGGCCTTTGCCGGCAGCCGCAATTGCGCCGACATGGATTTCGCGGTCAAGCCGCGGTTTTCCCCCTGGATCGACGTGATGGTGCGGATCGAAGGGCCGGCCGTGCGGCAGGTGCAGGCCGCGTTCCTGGCGGACTGGATCAGCTATACCGGCCATGACCTGGGACATATGCTGGATGCGGTCCAGCCGGGGTCGCGGGGCGGGGCCATCGCGCAGGTCGTCGCCACGGGCCCGGACCGCCGGCAGGGGTCGATTTCCGACTGCATGGTGACGATGATCCACGCCGCCCGCCGGCGGCTGGTGATCGCCACGCCCTATTACGTGCCCGATGCGGCGCTGGACGCCGCGGTCCGGTCGGCCGCGCGCCGGGGGGTCGAGGTGGTGATGATCCTGCCCGAACGCAACGATTCCCTGCTGGTCGCCGCGGTCAGCGAAGGTTTCTGGGGGGGGCTGGCCTCGGCCGGGGTCAGGCTGCATCTGTTCCGCGGCGGCCTGCTGCACGCCAAGATCATTTCCGTGGACGGGCAGATGGCGATGCTGGGCAGCGCCAATCTGGACCGCCGCAGCTTCGAGCTGAATTATGAACTGAACATTCTGGTGGTCGATCCGGTGCTGACCGGGGAACTGGGCGAACGCCAGCGCAGCTATCTGGCGCGGTCCCGCCCCCTCAGCCCCGACGATATCCGCCGCTGGCCCTGGTGGCGGCGGCTGCGCAACAACATCCTCGCGCTTGCCTCGCCGCTGCTCTGACCTGCGGGCAGTTGTCTTTGGATGCCAAGGCGGCGATCCTGAATCGGCGAACGCGATAATGGGAAAGGGGCGGACATGACCGACGCAAGCGAACTGGCCGCACGCCATTGCGTGCCCTGCGAGGGCGGGACGCCCCCCATGGCGCGCGGACAGGCCAAGGCGGCACTGGCCACGCTGGACGGCTGGAGCCTGTCGGCGGATGGCACGACGATCACCCGGCGATGGGACTTCAAGGGATTCGCCCGCGCCGTGCAGATGGCCAATGTCGCGGCCTGGCTGGGCGAGCGGCAGGGCCATCACCCCGACATCCGCTTTGGCTGGGGCTATTGCGAGGTCGCCTTCACCACCCATGCGGCGGGCGGGCTGACCGACAACGACCTGATCTGCGCGGCCAGGCTGAACGCGATCACGGACGGCTAGGCACCGCCATGCACGGCACGAAAACCTGCCCTGCGTCGCCGGGCAAGGGCGGTTGGGGAACGGTTGGGGATCAAGGCGCCAGCTCTGGGGACAGGCCGCGCAAGGCCGTATCCTGATCGCGAGAGCTTCCATGCCCATCCTCCTCAACCGCTATGCGACGCCGTTCCTGTCCGGGATCTTCCTCGTCTCGCTGATCTCGGGGCTGGCGCTGCTCTTCCATGTCGCGCCGGGCGCGTTCCACGGGATGCACGAATGGCTCAGCCTGCTGCTGATCGTGCCGTTCGCGCTGCATCTGTGGAAGAACTGGCGTCCGATGAAAAGTTACCTGAAACACGCGCCGATGGCTGTGGCGACCGCCGTGTCGGTGGCGCTGGCGGCACTGTTCCTGATTCCCGGCGATCAGGCGGGCGCGGGCGGCAACCCGGCCGTCGCGCTGATGGGCAAGGTCGCGGAGTCCAGCGCAGCAGAACTGGCGCCGCTGCTGGACGCCACGCCCGACGCCGTGCTGGCCGCGCTGAACGGGGCCGGGATCGCGGTCGCCGATGCCGGCCAGCCGCTGGCCCCCGCCGCCGCGGCCGCCGGCAAGACGGCGATGGACATCGCGGCCGCCCTGCGCCCGCTGCTGGACTGACGCCCTTGCCCTTGCCCCCCTTGGCGCGCGGGACTATTTCCGAAGCCACGCCAAGGGGAACAGCCATGAAGAACACGCGCTTCGACAAGTCGAAACTGCCCAGCCGTCACGTGACCGAGGGGCCCGCGCGTGCCGCGCATCGCAGCTATCTTTACGCGATGGGCCTGAGCGAGGAAGAAATCCATCAGCCCATCGTCGGCGTCGCCACCTGCTGGAACGAGGCCGCGCCCTGCAACATCGCGCTGAACCGCCAGGCGCAGTCGGTCAAGACGGGCGTGCAGAAGGGCGGCGGCACGCCGCGCGAATTCACC
>CALLYR010000531.1 GCA_937859005.1 uncultured Paracoccus sp.
GTGGGCGAGCCGTCCGCCGCCGCCAGCGCCTCGGTCCCCCACTTCGGCGCGAAGGAGGCAAGCGGCGTCGGCACGGGCGAGAAGGTGTTCGTCTCGTGGTTCAGGCGGGCAAGGACCAGGCGCCTGCTCATGCCGCATCCTCCCGGCGATTCGTCCGGCGGCGGTCGTAATCGAGCACGGCCTCCAGCAGCACCTGCGCGCCCGCGGCGCATTCCTCGGGCAGGGTCGATTCCGCCGGGTTGTGGGACAGGCCGTCCTTGCAGGGCACGAAGATCATCGTCGTCGGCGCCACCGCAGCCGCATGGACCGCGTCATGCCCCGCGCCCGAGATCATGTCGCGCGTCGACAGCCCCGCCGCATTCGCCCCCGCCCGTACCGATTCGATGCAGCCGGGGTCGAACGCCACCGGCGCCACGCGCGAAACCGGGTCCAGCCGCCAGCCAAGTTCCTGCGCCTCTGCCGTCGCGCGGATGAGATCGGTGATCTCGCGCTCCATCGCGTCCAGAACGGCGTCCCGCGGGTGGCGCAGGTCAATGGTGGCGCGGACCTCGCCGGGAATGACGTTGTGCGAATTGGGGCTGACCTCAAGAAAGCCGATGGTGCCCACGGCGTCGGGATGGCTGCGGGCGATGCGGTCGATGCCCTCGATCACCTGCGCCATGCCCAGCAGCGCGTTGCGGCGCATGGTCATGGGGGTGGACCCCGTATGCGCGGCCGTGCCGGTCATCACCAGGTCGAACCAGCGCAGCCCCTGCACGCCCGTGACCACGCCGATCTGCCTGCCCTCGGCTTCCAGGATCGGACCCTGCTCGATGTGCAGTTCGAACATGGCGCCGAAGCGGACGGAACCGGCCTTCGCCTCTCCGCGCCAGCCGATGCGGTCCAGCGCCGCGCCGAAGGTTTCGCCTGCGGCGTCCGTGCGGCTGTCGGCGTGGTCGCGGCCATAGACGCCCGCGTAAACGCCCGACCCCAGCATGGCGGGGGCAAAGCGCGAGCCTTCCTCGTTCGTCCAGTTGACCAGCATCAGCGGCGCCTCGGTCTGATAGCCCGCCGCATCCAGCGTACGCAGCACCTCCAGCCCGGCCAGGACACCCAGCACCCCGTCGAACCTGCCGCCCGTGGGCTGGGTGTCCAGATGGCTGCCCATGGCGATGGGGGGCAGGTCCGCCCGCCTGCCGGGGCGGGTCGCGAACATGTTGCCCACCTCGTCCACCGTCATCGTCATCCCCAGCGCGTCGCACTGCGCCCTGAGCCAGTCGCGCACCCGCCGGTCGTCGTCGGACAGGGTCAGCCGCGCGATGCCACCGTCGGGGGTGCCGCCGATTTCCGCGGTTTCCATCAGGCTGTCCCACAGCCGGGCCGCGTCGATGTTCAGGTTGGACATGGTGATCTCTTTCATGCCTTCACGCCCAGGTAACGGTCGATGGCGTCAGGGTCCGAACGGAACTGTTCGGCGGTCGCGACATGCACGATCCGGCCCAGTTCGATGATGTAATGCCGGTCGGCCAGCAGGTTGCAGACCGCGAGGTTCTGTTCCACCAGCAGGATCGGCACGCCCGCCTCGCGGATCAGGCGGATCTGGGCCACGATCTCCTCGACGATGACCGGGGCCAGCCCTTCGACCGGCTCGTCCAGCATCAGCACCTTCGGCCCGCCCAGCAGGGCGCGGGCGATCGACAGCATCTGCTGTTCGCCCCCGGACAACTGGCCGCCGCCATTCTTCCGCCGCTCTTCCAGCCGCGGGAAGATGCGATAGATGTCGGCCATCCCCCAGCGCGAGCCGCGGCGTTCGGCGATGCGCAGGTTCTCCTCGACGGTGAGAAGCTGGAAGATGCCCCGGTCCTCGGGCACCAGCGACAGCCCGGCGGCGGCGATGCGGTGGGCGGGCTGGCCGGTCACGTCGCGGCCCTCAAGCTCCACTCGGCCCTGACGGGGGGTGATGAGGCCCACGGCGGATTTCAGCGTCGTGCTTTTGCCCGCCCCGTTGCGGCCCAGAAGCGTGACGATCTCTCCCTGCCCCACCTCCAGCGAAACGCCCTGCAGGATGTGGCTTTTGCCGTAATAGCTGTGCAGGTCCGTCAGGCGCAGCGCGGGCGTCATGCGATATCCCCCGTAATCATGTTGCCCAGATAGGCGCGCTGCACCTCGGGGTCGTCGCGGACGACGGCGGGCGGGCCTTCGACCAGCTTGCGGCCCAGCCGCATCACCGTCACCATGTCCGAGATGTTCATCACGATGCCCATGTTGTGTTCGATGAACAGCACCGTGTGATCGCGGCCCAGGTCGCGGATCAGGCCCTTCATCGCCTTGATGTCGTCGATGCCCATGCCGGATGTGGGTTCGTCCAGCAGAATGACGCGGGGGCGCGCGGCAATGGCCATGCCGACCTCCAGCCGGCGCTGCTGGCCGTGCGAAAGCTCGCCCGCCAGCCGCCCGGCCACCGCGCCCAGCGACAGCCGGTCGATCACGCCGCCCGCGATGGCCAGCGCCTCGGCATTCGATTCCGCCCGCCGCCAGGGCGCCAGCGCCTGCCAGGGGGTGCGCCCCTGGGCGGCAAGACGCAGGTTCTCGCGCAGGGTCAGGTTCGGGAACAGGCTGGTCACCTGGAACGACCGCGCGATCCCCAGCCGCACCCGGTCGTCGTCCGAGGTGTCGGTGATGTCGCGCCCGTCCAGCTCGATCCGGCCGCTCGATGCCCGCACCCGCCCGGTCAGGGCGTGGAACAGCGTGGTCTTGCCCGCCCCGTTCGGGCCGATGATCGAATGGACGCTGTTGCGCCGGATCGCCAGATCGACATCGGCCAGTGCGTTGAAGCTGCCGTATTTCACGCCCAGCCCGCGGGTCTGCAATGCGATGTCGGTCATCTCAATGCTCCTCGGCCGGGGTTGCGGGGGCGCGGTGACGGTCGCGGCGGAAGACCGCGTCATGCAGGCGCACGACCAGCCCCCACAGCCCGCGTTGCAGGAACAGCGCCACCGCGACCAGCACGAGGCCCAGCAGCAGGTTGATCACCGGGTGGGACGAGTCGATCGCGTACAGCAGCAGGTTGATCACGCCGAGCACGATGAACGCGACGGCCAGGGCGCGGTTGAGGCCGATGGGGAACGTGCCGGGCGGGGGCGGGGATGTGGTCATGCGGCCAGCCTATCTCGCGCGACGGGCCCCACCCCCTAGGCTGGAGCCATGCCCAACCGCCTCGCCGCCGAACGCAGCCTGTACCTCCGCCAGCACGCCGGGAACCCCGTCGACTGGTACCCGTGGGGCGACGAGGCGTTCGCCCGCGCCCGCGAGGAGCTCGATGCCTTGCGCGACGCCGGCATCGGGATGCGCGTC
>CALLYR010000532.1 GCA_937859005.1 uncultured Paracoccus sp.
GGTCCCGAAAGACCGGCCCACATCCTTCCGCCAGCGCGCCCCTCAGCCCGTCCGGTCGGGATAGCGCGCGGCCAGATCCTCCAGCCGCGCGCGGGTCATCGCGCCTGCGCCCGGCTCGATGCCCAGCATCAGCGCCAGTTCGGCCGGCGTCAGATCCCAGAAGACGGCGGGCGTCAGCCCCAACCCGCGCAGGCCCGCCCGCATCAGGCCGGGCCAGTCCAGCCCGCCCGGCCCGCTCATGCCGGTCCCTGGAAGGCGCGCGCCAGCAACTCCGCCGCCGCCCGCGCCGCGCCGACCGGCCCGCCCGCGATGTCGCCCGCCAGCAGGTCGGCCACCCCGCCCTGCCAGCCGCCGCCGCGCAGCCCCGCGGCCAGCACCGCCACCACGTCGCGCGTCGAATACCGGCCGCCCTCGAAACGCTCGATCACCCCGACCAGACTGTCCGCGCCCAGATCGGCCTCCAGCCCCGCCAGCGCCCCCAGCGTCAGCCGCGCGGCATGAGTGCGCCCGTCCAGCACGATGGCGACCTCGCCCCGATGCGGATTGACCATCACGCCGCCACGAAGCTCAGCGCCCCCGCCGAGGCCAGCGTCAGCTCATAGGTCGCCTCGCCGTTATAGCTGCCCGCATATTCCAGTCCGGTGATCTGGAACGGCCCCTCGATGGTGCCGAAATGCGGGATCACCACCTGACAGCGCGGCACCTCGCCGTCGAAGAAGACCTGCCGCACGCGCCCGTCGGTGGCCTCGTCCCGGAACACCCCCGACCCGGAAATCGAGGCCGACCGCACCCCCGCGCCCGCCAGCAGCTCGCGCCAGCCGCCCTGGCTTTCAAGGCTGGTGACATCGACCGTCTCGGCGTTGAAGCCCAGCCGCGTGGCGCGCAGGCCCGCGATGGTCTGGAAACTGCCGTCGCCCGCCATGTCCATCTTGATCAGAAGATCACGCCCGTTCTGCACCGTCATTGCGGTTCCTCCTCATGCTGCATGCTGTCCCAGGTCGATGCGAGCGCGGAACGTCATGTCCACGCGCCGCCCGGCCCCGTCCCCGGTCCGCCGCGCCCGTGCGCCGACGAACCACAATCCGGCCAGATGACCGGTATCCAGTCCGATCACCCCGTTCTCCAGGGCGGCCACGACCGCAGCCGCAGCCGCCTTGACCGCGGCAAAGCCGCCGCTGTCCTCCGCCCCCGACAGGACAGACACGACAAAATCGTGCCGCGCGCCCCGCCCCGTCATGTCGCCCGCGTCCTGAACCTCCTCGGGTCCCAGCGCGACATGGGTGCCGCTCGGCGCCGTCACCGGCATCGCGTCGAACACCGCATCCCCCACCAGCACCGACAGCCGCGGATCGGTCCGCAGCGCCAGATAGACCGCGCCCTGCAATGCGGCCCCGGCCAGATAGCTCATGCCAGCCTCTCCTCGGTTGCGATGCAGGTCAGCCAGCGGCCCATCGGGTCCGCCTCGGCCACCGCATCGATGCGAAACAGCCGCGCCCCCATGCGCAGCCGCTGCCCTGCCTGCGGCCGCCTCGGATCGCCCGGCCGCGCGCCGCGCACCGTGATGCGCCAGCCCACCACGCTCTGCGGCCCGACCTCGCCCGGCCGCTCGGCCCCGCTGCCTGCCCGCATCTGCGCGTACAGGACGCCCAGCGGCCGCCATTCGACCACATGGCCGCCCATCCAGTCCTCGACCCGGACCGCGCTTTCCAGCACGACCGGCACCGTCGGACGCGGCCCGCTCATGCCCGCCCCCAACGGCCGCCGCGCCCGCCCAGCGTGCGGACCGCGCGCCAGCGCTCGATTAGCGCGCTGACCCCATGCGGCAGCGCCAGTTGCGTGCCGTCGAAGCCCCGGTCCTCGTAATACCGCGCCGCCAGCATCAGGACCGCCTGCGCCAGATCGGCGGGAACCCTGTCCCAGGACGTCCCGAACCCCGCGCTGAA
>CALLYR010000533.1 GCA_937859005.1 uncultured Paracoccus sp.
AGTCGGCGGACAGGATCGAGGGCGCAATCCGGATGCGGCGGTCAAAACTCATGGCGTCCGCTCCGCCCGTTCATGCGCCAGCCCGCCCTGGAAGACGCGGCTGGCGCGGATGTCCCCGGCCCCGATGGTCGAAAGCTGGTCCGCTGTCAGGGGCCCGAGATCGGCCGAGAACAGCCGGTTCGCCTGCCGCAGCCTTGCGCGGTCCAGCGCGTTGCGGATCGAGCGGGCATTGGCGAAATGCGGCTGCGCGCGCCGGGCGGCGACATAGTCGGCCATCGCGGCCTCGGCGTCCGGCGTCAGGCGGTATCCCTGCGCGTCCAGCATGTGCTGCGCGATCCGGCCCAGTTCCTCGTCGGTATAGTCGGGGAACTCGATGTGATGGGCGATGCGCGAGCGGAAGCCGGGGTTCGAGCGGAAGAAGCTTTCCATCCGGTCGGCATAGCCCGCCAGGATCACCACCAGATCGTCGCGGTTGTTTTCCATCACCTGCAGCAGGATTTCGATCGCCTCCTGCCCGTAATCGCGTTCGTTGTCGGGGCGATACAGGTAATAGGCCTCGTCGATGAACAGCACGCCCCCCATCGCCTTCTTCAGCACCTCCTTGGTCTTGGGGGCGGTGTGGCCGATGTATTGCCCCACCAGGTCGTCGCGGGTGACGCTGACCAGATGGCCCTTGCGGACATAGCCCAGCCGATGCAGCAGCCCCGCCATCTTCAGCGCGACGGTGGTCTTGCCGGTGCCGGGATTGCCGGTGAAGGACATGTGCAGGGTGGGCGTCTCGTGGCCCAGCCCAAGCTGTGCCCGCGCCCGTTCGACCAGCAGCAGGGCCGCGGTTTCGCGGATGCGGGCCTTGACCGGCGCCAGCCCGATCAGTTCGGCGTCCAGTTCATCCAGAACCTCGCGGACGCCCGACTGTTCGTATTCGCTGCGCAGATCGATGGCAGAGGGAACCTGCTGGTCCATCGCTTGGCCCTTTCATCTTGGCATGACTGTCGGGGGCTGCCGGGCGCCGGGGCAGGGGGGGCGCCAGGGCGCCCGGCAGCGGTGGCAGGGGGCGGGCCGCCCCCCGCGTCTTTCAGCGCACGACCTCGTGCGTATAGCGGATGGAACGTCCGTCCACCTCGGTCCGGCGCATGACGATTTCCGGCTCGACCTCGGGGCGGTTGACGATGAAGCTCATCGTCACCGTCTCGAAGCCGCGGGTGCTGTCGAAGGCGTTCATGCGGATGTACTTGTCGCCATGGACCTTGCGGCAGTCGTCCAGCTCCATCATCACGCCCTTGGCGTCGCGCAGGTCGAACATCGGGTTGCCCCACATTTCCCAGAAGGTGTTCCGGGGATGCGGCTCGTCGGTGTATTCGATCCCGACCGCCCAGTTGCGGGACAGGCAGTAGTCCACCTGCGCGGTGATCTGATCGTCGGTCAGGTCGGGCAGGAAGCTGAAGCAGCCCTGAGTGATACGCATTCTCTTGCTCTCCTGTCAGGCGACGCCGGGGGTCGGCACGAAGTCCGACGTGTCGGTCGAGGTATAGTTGAAGGTGATGTTGCCCCAGACATCGAGGGCGGCCTCCAGCGGCTTGCACCACTTGGCGGCGGCGCGCAGGATTTCCGGCCCTTCGGTGGCGATGTCGCGGCCTTCGTTGCGGGCCAGCACCATCGCCTCAAGTGCTACGCGGTTGGCGGTGGCGCCGGCCTGGATGCCCATCGGATGCCCGATGGTGCCGCCGCCGAACTGCAACACCACGTCGTCGCCGAACAGGTCGATCAGCTGGTGCATCTGCCCGGCGTGGATACCGCCCGAGGCGACGGGCATCATCTTCTTCAGGTCGCCCCAGTCCTGTTCGAAGAACAGCCCGCGCGGCAGGTCCACGGCATTATGCGTCTCGCGGCAGACGTTGTAGAAGCCCTGCACCGTCATCGGGTCGCCTTCCAGCTTGCCGACCGCGGTGCCCGCATGGATGTGGTCCACGCCCGCCAGACGCATCCATTTCGCGATCACGCGGAAGCTGATGCCGTGGTTCTTCTGCCGGGTATAGGTGCCGTGGCCCGCGCGGTGCAGGTGCAGGATCATGTCGTTCTGGCGGCACCATTCGCTCATCGACTGGATGGCGGTGTATCCGATCACCAGGTCGATCATCACGATCACCGAGCCGAGCGACTTGGCGAATTCGGCGCGGCGATACATCTCCTCCATCGTGCCGGCGGTGATGTTGAGGTAATGGCCCTTGACCTCGCCGGTCTTCGCGGTCGCCAGGTTCACGGCCTCCATCACGTAAAGGAACCGGTCGCGCCAGTGCATGAAGGGCTGCGAGTTGATGTTCTCGTCGTCCTTCATGAAGTCGAGGCCGCCCTTCAGCCCCTCATAGACCACGCGGCCGTAGTTCTTGCCCGACAGGCCCAGCTTGGGCTTGGTCGTCGCGCCCAGCAGCGGGCGGCCGAACTTGTCCAGCCGCTCGCGTTCGACGACGATGCCGGTGGGCGGGCCCTTGTAGGTCTTCACGTAAGCCACCGGGAAGCGCATGTCCTCCAGCCGCGCGGCCAGCAGCGGCTTGAAGCTGAAGACGTTGCCGATGATCGAGGCGGTCAGGTTCGCGATGGACCCTTCCTCGAACAGGATCAGGTCATAGGCGACATAGCAGAAATACTGCCCCGGCTGCCCCGGCACGGGTTCCACCTTGTAGGCCTTGGCGCGATACTGGTCGCAGGCGGTCAGCCGGTCGGTCCAGACCACCGTCCAGGTCGCGGTCGAGCTTTCGCCCGCCACCGCCGCCGCGGCCTCGATGGGGTCCACGCCCTCCTGCGGGGTGATGCGGAACAGCGCCAGGACATCGGTGTCCTTTGGTTCGTAATCGCCGTCCCAGTAGCCCATCTGCGCGTATTTCAGGACACCGGCCTGATAGCGCTTCTTCTTGTCGGTGATTTCCGTGGTGCTCATGTCGTTCATGGTATCTCCTCCCTTCAGGCGGCACGGGCCGCGGTGACTGCGGGGTCCAGCGCCCCGGTCGCATAGCGTCTGGCCATCTCGTCCATCGGGACGACCCTGATCCGACTGGCGTTGCCCGCGGTCCCGAATCGCTCGAACCGGTCGCGGCACAGCGCCGTCAGTTCGGCCATCGCGGGGATCATGAACTTGCGCGGGTCGAACTCGTCGGGGCGGTCGCGGGCGACCTTGCGGAAATGCCCGGCCATCGCCATGCGGCAGTCGGTGTCGATGTTGACCTTGCGCACGCCCATGCGGATGCCGCGCTCGATCTCCTCGACCGGGACGCCCCAGGTCTGGGGCATCTCGCCGCCGTTCTGGTTGATGAGGTCCTGCAGGTATTGCGGGACCGAGCTTGAGCCGTGCATCACCAGATGGGTCTGGGGCAGGCGCTCGTGGATCGCCTCGATCACATGCATCGCGAGGATGTCGCCATCGGGCTTGCGCGTGAATTTATAGGCCCCGTGCGAGGTGCCGCAGGCGATGGCCAGCGCGTCGCAGCCCGTCCGCATGACGAAATCGACGGCCTGATCGGGGTCGGTCAGAAGCTGGCTGTGATCCAGCTTGCCCTCGGCGCCCGAACCGTCCTCGGCCGCGGCCTCGCCGGTTTCCAGCGACCCCAGCACCCCAAGCTCGCCCTCGACCGAGGCGCCGACGGCATGGGCGGCCTCGGCCACCTTCGCCGTCACCGCGACGTTGTAGTCGTAATCGGCGGGCGTCCTCATGTCCTCAAGCAGCGACCCGTCCATCATCACCGATGTGAAGCCGTGGCGGATCGCGCTCATGCAGGTGGCAAGGTTGTTGCCGTGGTCCTGATGCAGGCAGACCGGGATGCCGGGGTTCATCTCGGCCAGCGCCTCGACCATGCGCTTCAGCATGATGTCGCCGGCATAGCTGCGCGCGCCGCGGCTGGCCTGCAGGATCACCGGGGCGTCCGCCTGCGCCGCCGCCTGCATGATCGCCAGCCCCTGTTCCATGTTGTTGATGTTGAAGGCGGGGACGCCATAGCCGCGTTCGGCGGCGTGGTCCAAAAGCTGTCGCAGCGTGATGAGGGCCATCGGTTACTCCCTGACAAGATTGCGGGCAGCGGCGGCCACGGCCTCGGCCGTGATGCCGAAGTGGCGGTAAAGCTCGGGGGCGGGGGCCGATGCGCCGAAGCCGGTCATGCCGACGAAGGCGTCACCGGTGCGCAGGATCGGCCCGTCCCAGCCCTGCCGGATTGCGGCCTCGACGCCCACGCGGGGGGTGTCCCCCAGAACGGCGGCGCGGTAATCGGCGGGCTGGGCGGCGAACAGCTCGAAACCGGGGGCGCTGACCACGGCGGCGGCGGTGCCTTCGGCGGCCAGCAGGTCGGCGGCGGCGAGCGCGATCTCGACCTCGGACCCGGTGGCGATCAGGGTGACCTGACGGTCGCCGAGGTCGCGCAGGACATAGGCCCCGCGCGCGGTCAGGTTCTCGCTCGCCGCCTCCCGAACCAAGGGCAGGTTCTGGCGCGACAGCACCAGCATGACCGGCCCGCCGGTCGCGGCCATCGCGATCTCCCAGCCTTCGGCGGTTTCCACCGCATCGGCGGGGCGGATCACGGTCAGGTTCGGGATGGCACGCAGCGATGCCAGATGTTCGACCGGCTGGTGGGTCGGGCCGTCCTCGCCCAGACCGATGCTGTCATGGGTCATCACATAGGTGACCGGCACCCCCATCAGCGCCGCCAGCCGGATCGAGGGACGGCAATAGTCCGCGAACGCCAGAAACGTCCCGCCATAGGGGCGGAAGCC
>CALLYR010000534.1 GCA_937859005.1 uncultured Paracoccus sp.
CTACAACCTGCGCCCGCTGGAACTGGAGGGCGCGCTTGGCCTGACGCAACTGGAAAAGCTGCCGGGCTTCCTTGCCGCCCGACGCGACAATGCCCGGCTGTTCCAGCAGATGTTCGAGGGGCTGGACTGCATCGGCATCCAGCAGGAAACAGGCGAATCGTCGTGGTTCGGCTTTGCCATGACGCTGCGCGGCCGCCTGGCCGGGCAGCGGCAGGCGCTGGTGCAGGCGCTGGCGGCAGCGGAAATCGAATGCCGCCCCGTGGTGGCCGGCAACTTCCTGGCCAATCCGGTGATCGACAAGCTGGACCATTCGGTGGCGGGTCCGGTTCCTGCCGCCGAAAACATCGACGCGAACGCCCTGTTCACGGGCAACCACCACTATCCGATCGCGCCGCAGATCGAACGGCTGCGGCAGGTCGTGGACGACGTGGCGGCGCGGTTCTGAAAGGCGATGCGATGACCCGAACCGCGCTGATCACCGGCGTCACCGGCCAGGACGGGGCCTATCTGGCCGAACTGCTGCTGGCGAAAGGCTATGTCGTCCACGGGATCAAGCGGCGCTCGTCCAGCTTCAATACCGGGCGCATCGACCATCTGCAGATCGACCCGCACCGCAACGGGCGGTTCCATCTGCATTACGGCGACATGACCGATTCGACCGCGCTGATCCGCACCATCGCGGAAATCCGGCCCGACGAGATCTATAACCTGGCCGCGCAAAGCCATGTGAAGGTCAGCTTCGAGATGCCGGAATACACGGCCAACGCTGACGGCATGGGCGCGCTGCGCCTGCTGGAGGCGATCCGGCTGCTGGGCCTGGAACGGCGGACACGGTTCTATCAGGCGTCCACGTCGGAGCTTTACGGACAGGCGGCCGAGGTGCCGCAGTCGGAAACCACGCCCTTCCATCCGCGCTCTCCCTATGCGGTGGCCAAGCTTTACGCCTACTGGATCACGGTCAACTACCGCGAGGCCTATGGAATCTTTGCCTGCAACGGCATCCTGTTCAACCATGGAAGACCGATCCGCGGGGAAACCTTCGTCACCCGCAAGATTACTCGTGCCGTGGCCGCGATCACGCTGGGGCTGCAGGACCGGCTGTATCTGGGCAATCTGGACGCGCTGCGCGACTGGGGCCATGCGCGCGACTATGCCGAGGGGATGTGGCGCATCCTGCAGCAGGACGCGCCCGCGGATTTCGTGCTGGCCACCGGAGAGACGCACAGCGTCCGCGAATTCTGCAACCTGGCCTTCGCCGAAGCCGGGATCGCGCTGGAATGGCGCGGCCGGGGCCCGGACGAGCGCGGGCATGACGCGGCCACGGGGCGCTGCCTGGTGGAAATCGACCCTGCCTATTTCCGCCCGGCCGAGGTGGACCTGCTGCTGGGCGATGCGACGAAGGCACGCGAGCAGCTGGGCTGGACTCATGTCACGACTTTCCCGCAGCTTGTCGCGGAAATGGTCGCCGAGGACCGGCGGCTTCTGGAAACCGAACGTCTGGCCCGCCGGGCCTATGGGGTGCTGGAATGAATGACGTGACGCCGGTTCTGTTGTCGGGCGGGTCGGGCACGCGGCTGTGGCCGGTGTCGCGCAAGTCCTTTCCCAAGCAGTTCGCGTCCCTGATGGGCGACCGGTCGCTGTTTCAGGAATCGGCCCTTCGGCTGTCGGGGCCGCGCTATGCCGCGCCGCTGGTGATGACGAACGCAGATTTCCGCTTCATCGTCACCGAGCAGCTGGCCGAGGTCGGCATCACTCCCGCCGCCATCCTGATCGAGCCTGCGGGCCGCAATACCGCGCCCGCGGTGCTGGCGGCGGCGCTGCATCTGGCGGCCACGGACTCCGAGGCGCTGTTGCTGGTCGCGCCATCGGATCATGTGGTCCCGGACGCCGAGGCCTTCGGCCGCGCCGTCGAACAGGGCATCCCGGCGGCGCGGGCAGGCCGGATCGTGACCTTCGGCATCCAGCCGACGCGGGCGGAAACCGGTTATGGCTGGCTGGAACTGGATGGAGAGGGGGAAGACGGCCCCGTTCCGCTGCGCCGCTTCGTCGAAAAGCCCGAGGCGGCTGCGGCGGCACTGATGCTGGACCAGGACCGGTTCCTGTGGAACGCGGGCATCTTCCTGTTCTGCGCGCGCAGCATGGTTCAGGCGTTCCGCACCCATGCGCCCGAATATCTGGCCCCCGTGCAGGCGGCGCTGGATCAGGCGCAGACCGACCTGGGCTTTCTGCGGCTGGCGCCCGGCCCTTGGGCGGAGCTGCCCGATATGTCGATCGACTATGCCGTGATGGAAAAGGCGGACAATCTGTCGGTCGTCCGCTTCACCGGACACTGGTCGGATCTGGGCGGCTGGGACGCCGTCTGGCGCGAGGCGCAGGCGGACGCCCCTGCCCCGCGCGGCGCGGTCACGGACGCGCGCTCGACCGCCATCGACTGCGACGACGTGCTGTTGCGTTCCGAGGCCGAGGATACCGAGATCGTCGGCATCGGGCTGAAGGACATCATGGTCGTGGCGACGGGCGACGCCGTTCTGGTTGCCGACATGAAGCGCGCGCAGGACGTGCGCCACGCGGTCGCCGCGCTGAAGTCCAAGGGCGCGCGGCAGGCCGAGACCCACCTGCGCGACCATCGGCCCTGGGGCTGGTTCGAGACGCTGGTGATGGGCGAACGTTTCCAGGTCAAGCGCATCGTGGTCCATCCGGGTGCCGCGCTGTCGCTGCAAAGCCATGTCCACCGGTCCGAACACTGGATCGTGGTCAGCGGCACCGCCCGCGTCACGGTGGACGATCAGGTGCGGCTGGTGACGGAAAGCCAGTCGATCTATGTGCCCCTTGGCGCCGTTCACCGGATGGAGAACCCCGGCAAGGTGCCGATGGTGCTGATCGAGGTGCAGACCGGCGTCTATCTGGGCGAGGACGACATCATCCGTTACGAAGACGTCTATTCCCGGACATGATGCGGGTCCTGCTGACGGGCGGCTCGGGGATGCTGGGCCGCGCCCTGCGGCGCGCGGCGGCCGACGCTGCCCCTGACATCCGCCTGCTGGCGCCGACGCGGGCCGAACTGCCGCTGACCGACCGGGCGGCGGTTGCCGCGTGGCTTGCGGCCAATCCGGTCGATGCGGTGATCCATGCCGCGGCACGGGTCGGCGGCATCCAGGCCAATATCGACGACCCTTCGGGTTTCCTGACCGACAACCTGCGCATGAACGACGCCGTCATCACCGGCGCCCATGCGGCGGGCGTGCCGCGGCTGGTGTTCCTGGGATCGTCCTGCATGTATCCCCGCGACTGGCGTCAGCCGCTGGTCGAGGAAGATATTCTTGCCGGCCCGCTGGAACCCACGAACGAAGGCTATGCGCTGGCCAAGATCGCGGGGGCGCGGCTTTGCGATTATGTCTCGCGCCAGTCGCCGGGCCGCGCCTATCGCACGGTCTTGCCCTGCAACCTGTTCGGGATCGACGACCATTTCGGGTCCGCCGCCGCGCATCTGCTGGCCGCGGCCGTGACCAAGATCGTGGATGCGCAGGATCAGGGCCACGGCAGCGTCGAGATCTGGGGAACGGGACGGGCGCGGCGCGAGTTTCTGGACGTGGATCATCTGGCGCCCTTCATCCTGACGCTTCTGCCCCGCCTGGCCAACCTGCCGCCGCTGCTGAATGTCGGGGCCGAGGCGGACCATTCCGTGAACGATTATTATCGCATGGTCGCCGATCGGGCGGGCTGGCAGGGACGTTTCACCCACGACCTGTCCCGGCCCGAGGGCATGGCGGCCAAGCTGATGTCCTCGGGCCGGGCGCGGGCCTGCGGCTGGGTGCCGCCGGATCGGGCGGCGCTGTCGGCCTCTATCGGGCGGGCGGTCGCGGCATACCGCGCGCGCAAGGCTGCGCCGCAGCCGGCGAACTGAGCGGTCGAGAACGATGCCCCGCAAACCACAGCTTTACACCGGGCCGTTGTGGCGGGCCTTTCTGGTGTTTCTGCTGCCGCTGATCGGGCAGAACATCCTGCAATCGCTGGCCATGACGATCAACAGCATCGTCGTGGGCCAGATGCTGGGCACGCAGGCGCTGGCCGCGATCGCGACCTTCATGCCGGTGGCCTTCTTCTTCATCGCCTTTCTGATCGGCATCACGGCGGGGTCGAGCGTGCTGGTCGGCCAAGCCTGGGGCGCGCAGAAGGTGGATCTGGTGCGCGCCATCGCCGGAACCACGCTGGCCGCGACGCTGGCCCTGGGGGTGACGATCGGCGGGCTTGGCGCGCTGGGGGCGGGGCCGCTGCTGCGGTTGCTGGGCACGCCGACCGATGTGATGCCGCAGGCGCTGTCCTATGCACGCGCGGCCTTTGCCTCGATGCCGGTGCTGTTTATGTTCATCGCCGCGGCCTCGTTGCTGCGCGGGATGGGGGATTCCGTCCGGCCGCTGGTCGTGCAGTTGATCTCGACCGTCGTCGCGGCATTGCTGACGGTTTCGATGGTCATGCATTTCCACATGGGCGTGGCGGCGGCGGCGCTGTCCACGGCGGTGGCGCAGGCGGCAGGGCTGGGCGCGCTGGCCTGGTGGCTGCGCCGGGCCGGGCATCCGCTGGCGCCCACGCGTAACCTCGGGCGGGTGCTGCGGCCGGACCCTGCGCTGCTGCGTTCCGTGCTGCGGATCGGGATGCCGACGGGTGTCCAGCTTGTCGTGGGGTCGATGGCCGGGCTGGTCATCATCGGGCTGGTCAACAAATACGGATCGGACGCGACCGCCGCCTATGGCGCAGTCACGCAGGTGCAGAACTATGCCCAGTTTCCGGCGCTGTCGATTTCCATCGCCGCCTCGATCTTTGGCGCGCAGGCCATCGGCGCGGGCCAGCCGCAACTGCTGCGCGCGGTGGTGCGCACGGCGCTGGTGATGAATCTGGCGCTGACCGGGGGGCTGGTCGCGCTGATCTATCTGTTCTCGCGCAATCTGGTGTCGCTGTTCATCACGGACGCGCAGGTGATCGAACTGGCGCAGCATCTGCTGCACATCGTCAGCTGGTCGGCGCTGCTGTTCGGGGCGGGCACGATCTTTTCGGGGATCATGCGGTCCTCGGGCACCGTCATTCCGCCCACGATCATTTCGATCGCCAGCATCCTGCTGGTGGAACTGCCGGTGGCCTGGCTGCTGTCGCAGCGCATCGGGCTGGAAGGCATCTGGTGGGGCTATGTCGCCAGCTTCGGGGCGCTGACGGTGATGCAGGGCGCGTATTACTGGCTGGTGTGGCGCCGGCGGCCGATCAGGGCGCTGATCTGACCCGACGTGAGGCAACCGCGGGCCGACAAGGCGCTGGTTTCAGTATCCCGGCAGCGATAATCTGGCCCGGTCACTTCCGGAGGACATCATGAATCGCATTCTGAAGGCGGGCTTTGCCGCCGCCGTCGCAGCAGGTCTTGCCCTGCCCGCCTTTGCCCAGGACATCACCATCAAGTTCAGCCATGTCGTGGCGCCCGACACGCCCAAGGGCAAGGCCGCCGCAAAGTTCGAGGAACTGGCCGAGAAATACACCGCCGGAAAGGTCAAGGTCGAGGTCTATCCCAACAGCCAGCTTTACAAGGACAAGGAAGAACTGGAGGCGCTGCAGCTGGGCGCGGTGCAGATGCTGGCGCCCAGCCTTGCCAAGTTCGGCCCGCTGGGCATTCCCGATTTCGAGGCGTTCGATCTGCCCTATATCTTCGACGGTTATGACCAGCTGCGCAAGGTCACGGACGGCGAGGTCGGCCGCGCGATGCTGGACAAGCTGGAAACCAAGGGGATCAAGGGCCTGGCCTATTGGGACAATGGCTTCAAGATCATGTCGGCCAACAGCCCGATGCATATGCCGGATGATTTCCTGGGCCTGAAGATGCGCATCCAGTCGTCCAAGGTGCTGGAGGCGCAGATGAACGCGCTGGGCGCCTCGCCCCAGGTCATGGCGTTTTCCGAAGTCTATCAGGCGCTGCAGACGGGCGTCGTGGACGGCACGGAAAACCCGCCCTCGAACATGTTCACCCAGAAGATGCACGAGGTGCAGAAGCACGCCACGCTGTCGGACCACGGCTATCTGGGTTATGCGCTGATCGTGAACCAGAAATTCTGGGACGGGCTGCCCCAGGACATCCGCGGCCAGCTTGAACAGGCCGTGGCCGAGGCGACCGTCTATGGCAACAGCATTGCCAAGGAAGAAAACGACAGGGCGCTGGAGGAAATGAAGGCCAGCGGCAAGACCGAGTTCCACGAGATGACCGACGAGGAAAAGGCCGCCTGGAAAGAGGTCCTGGTCCCCGTGCGCGAGGAAATGGCCGACCGCATCGGCGCCGACCTGATCAAGTCGATCGAGGCCGCCACCGCCCAGTGATCCGGCCAGTGATCCGGCATTCCCGGATCGGGTCACGGGCCGGGCATGTCGCCCGGCCCTGTTCAATCAGGAAAAGAGGTTCCGGCGCATGAAGGTGCTTGACCGTCTTGAGGAAATCCTGATCGCCACGCTGATCGGGGCGGCGACGCTTCTGATCTTCGTGTCGGTCTCGCAACGTTATTCGCTGGACCTTGCCGCCAGCACGCTCCGCTGGGCGCGGGGCAACGAGATGGAGGGGCTGGCCGCGGCCGCAAGATCGGTGTTCATGGCGATCAAGAGCGTGAACCTGATCTGGGCGCAGGAGCTGTGCATCATCATGTTCGTCTGGATGGCCAAGTTCGGCGCCGCCTATGGCGTCAGGACCGGCATCCATGTCGGCATCGATGTGATCATCAACCGGCTGGACGCCGGACAGCGCAAGTTCTTCATCCTGTTCGGCCTGCTGGCGGGCGCGTTCTTCACCGGCGTGATCGCGGCACTGGGTGCGAATTTCGTCTGGCACGTCTATCACGCCTCGTCCTTCTCGCCCGATCTGGGCGTGCCGCAGTGGATCGTCTATCTGGCGATCCCGCTGGGATCGGCGCTGATGTGCTTTCGCTTCCTGCAGGTGGCCTACGGCTTTCAGCGCACGGGCGAATTGCCCCATCACGACCACGGCCATGTGGACGGGATCGAGGCCGACATCGACAACCTGGCCGACGGCGTGGACGAGGAGGGCGAGGCGCTGATCGACAGCCCGCTGACGCCCCGCGACCTGACCGAGCCCCGCAAGGACCGCAAATGAGCGCACTCGTCATCTTTGCCATCCTCGTCGCGCTGATGCTGACGGGGATGCCGATCTCCATCGCGCTGGGCCTGACGGTCCTGACGTTCCTGTTCACCATGACCACGGTGCCCATCGACACGGTGGCGCTGAAGCTGTTCACCGGCATCGAGAAGTTCGAGATCATGGCGATCCCATTCTTCATCCTGGCGGGCAACTTCCTGACCCACGGCGGCGTGGCGCGGCGGATGATCAACTTCGCCACCGCCATGGTCGGCCACTGGCATGGGGGCCTGGGCCTCGCGGGCGTGATCGCCTGCGCGCTGTTCGCAGCCGTATCGGGGTCGTCGCCCGCCACCGTGGTCGCCATCGGGTCGGTCATCCTGCCCGCGATGGTGGCGCAGGGGTTTCCCAAGCGTTTCGGCGCGGGAGTGATCACGACCTCGGGCGCGCTCGGCATCCTGATCCCGCCCTCGATCGTCATGGTGATGTATTCGGTCGCGACCTCGGGCATGGAGGCAGTCGGCCCCGACGGGCAGAAGGTGGACGCGGCATCGGTGGGCGAGTTGTTCATCGCGGGCGTCATTCCGGGGCTGATGCTGGCCGGGTTCCTGGCCTTCACCACCTGGTACCGGGCGCGCAAATACGGCTATCCGCGCCTGCCCAAGGCAAGCTGGGGCGAACGCTGGGCTGCGTTCCGCAAGGCGATGTGGGGGCTGTTCCTGATCGTGATCGTGATCGGGGGCATCTATGCGGGCCTGTTCACGCCGACCGAGGCGGCGGCGATGTCGGCGGTCTATGCCTTCGTCATCGCCGTCTTCGTCTACAAGGACATGCGGCTGGCCGACGTGCCCAAGGTGCTGCTGGCGTCCGCGAACATGTCGGCGATGCTGCTTTACATCATCACCAACGCGGTGCTGTTCAGCTTTCTGATGACATCCGAGGGCATCCCGCAGGCGCTTGGCGACTGGATGGTGGATGCCGGGCTGAACTGGTGGATGTTCCTGATCGTGGTGAACCTGCTGCTGCTGGCGGCGGGCAACTTCATGGAGCCGTCCTCGATCGTCCTCATCATGGCGCCGATCCTGTTCCCTGTCGCCGTGCGGCTGGGAATCGATCCCGTGCATTTCGGGATCATGATCGTCGTCAACATGGAGGTCGGCATGTGCCACCCGCCGGTGGGCCTGAACCTCTATGTGGCCTCGGGCATCACGCGGATGGGGATCACGGAACTGACGGTCGCGGTCTGGCCGTGGCTGCTGACCATGCTGATCTTCCTGGTCATCGTCACCTATATCCCCGCCATCTCGCTGTGGCTGCCCCGCGCGCTGGGAATGTGAAACCTGCACGGGAAGGAAAGGGCGGCCCATGGGCCGCCCTTTTCGTCAGCGCCCCTGATACTGCGCGTCGCTGACGTGCTCCTGCCAATCGACGGTCTTGCCGTCCAGTTCCTCGTGGATGGCGATATGGGTCATGGCGCTGTCGGGCGCGGCACCATGCCAGTGGCGCTGACCCGGCGCGAACCACACCACATCGCCGGGGCCGATATCCTCGACGGGTCCGCCCT
>CALLYR010000535.1 GCA_937859005.1 uncultured Paracoccus sp.
CGCCCGGAACCCCCCGGAACAGCGGCAGCAGCCGCGGCTGCATCTCGACGGTGACGCTGGCCGCACGCGCCGCCAGCCGCGGCAGGAAGCGCGAAAACATCAGCGTGTCGCTCAGGACCGTGATAGCAGCGCACCAGCACATGCGCGCCGTCGAAGGACCGTCCGTCCCAGACCCCGCGCAGGTGACAGGGCAGGGTCGGGTCGTCGCGGGTGGCGGTGTCGCGGCGGGCCGGCTCGGCCGCCTGGACCCTGAAGGCCGCGTGGAAATCGCCGCGCCGCATCGCCGCCGTCCAGTCCGGCGCAGGCTTCCGGTTCGGCCGCCTTCATCCCGCAAGACCCCCCGGCCGTCAGTCGCAGCCCGAGATGTCGCGGGTATAGACCTTGTGGACCACGTCATTCAGGTCCGGCGACATCCGGTTGGCGACGATCACATCCGCCTCGGCCTTGAAGGCCTCCAGATCGTTCACCACGCGCGAACGGTAGAATTCCGGCCCCTCCAGCGTCGGTTCATAGACGATGCATTCGATCCCCTTGGCCTTGATGCGCTTCATCACGCCCTGGACGGAACTGTGGCGGAAATTGTCCGACCCCGCCTTCATCACCAGCCGGTGGATGCCGACCACGCGCGGGTTCAGCGCGACGATCTGTTCGGCGACGAAATCCTTGCGGGTGCGGTTGCTTTCGACCACCGCCTCGATCAGGTTCTGCGGCACCTTGTCGTAATTGGCCAGCAGCTGCTTGGTGTCCTTGGGCAGGCAATAGCCGCCATAGCCGAAGCTGGGGTTGTTGTAGCCCTCGCCGATGCGGGGGTCGAGCGAGACGCCCTTCAGGATGTCGCAGGTCTCAAGCCCCCGGATCTCGGCATAGCTGTCCAGTTCGTTGAAGAAGGCGACGCGCATCGCAAGATAGGTGTTGGCGAACAGCTTGATCGCCTCGGCCTCGGTCGGGCCGGTCAGCACCACGGGGGCATCGCGGCGAACCGCGCCCTCCAGCAGCAGGTCGGCGATGCGGCTTCCCCGGTCGTTGCGGTCGCCCACCACGATCCGCGACGGATGCAGGCTGTCGTGCAGCGCCTGCCCCTCGCGCAGGAATTCGGGGGCGAAGACGATGTTGTCCCACTCCATTTCGGCCCGCATCCGTTCGACAAAGCCGACCGGGATGGTCGATCGGATCAGGACCAGCGCCGCCGGATTCAGCCGGTGCACCTGTGTCAGCACCGCCTCGACCGTCGAGGTGTCGAAGCGGTTGGTGACCGAATCGTAATCGGTGGGGGTTGCGACCACGACCAGATCCGCCGCGCGATAGACGGCCTCGGCCTCGGTGGTGGCATCGATCTGCAGGGGGCGCGTGGCCAGCCATTCCTGCGCCCCGGCATCCTCGATCGGGCTTTTGCGGCTGTTCAGCGCGGCCACGCGATCGGCATTGATATCGACGGCCGTGACCCGGTGGTTCTGGGACAGCAGGACCGCATTGGCCAGACCGACATAGCCCAGGCCCGCGACAGCAATCTTCATCTTCGATGTTCCATCATTTTCGTTCGGGCCCGTGCCCCTCTTGCCGGGACCGGCTTACAGCGACAGTTGCGCCGTTTCCACGTCCCGTTCCAGCCCCCGCTCCTCGGCGAACCACGCGCAGATCGCGGCCAGCCCTTCGGACAGCGCCCATCCGCGGCGTCCAGTCCAGCAACTCGCCCGCCCGCGTGATGTCGGGACGGCGGCGGGGGTCATCCACGGGGATGGGGTGATGGACGATCGGCGCGGTGGTGCCGGTCAGGCGCACGACATGGGTCAGCAGTTCGTTCACCGTCATTTCGTCCGGGTTGCCCAGGTTCACCGCCTCCATCCCGTCGATGTCCGCCTCCATCAGCGCCATCAGCCCCGCCACCAGATCCGGGACATGGCAGAAGCTGCGCGTCTGACTGCCATCGCCGTAAATCGTCAGTTCGTCCCCACGCAGCGCCTGGCAGATCAGGTTCGACACCACCCGGCCGTCGCAGGGGTCCATGTTCGGGCCACAGGGGTCGAAGATGCGCGCGACCCGCACTTCCGCCCCCGGCCGCTGCGGCCGCAATCGAAGGCCAGCGCCTCGGCGGCCCGCTTGCCTTCGTCGTAACAGGCGCGCGGCCCGGTGCAACTGACATGGCCGCGGTAATCTTTCTGCTGCAGGTGGATTTCGGGGTCGCCATAGACCTCGCGGGTCGAGGTCAGCAGGAACCGCCCCCCGATTCCGCCTGCCGCAGCAGATGGTTGGCGCCGACCACATTGGTCAGCATCGCATGTTCGGGATCGCGCTGATACAGCGGCGGGGATGCGGCGCAGGCCAGGTTCCAGACGCGGCGGATGCGGGGCATCCCTGCGCAACGTCAACGGTTCGTTCTTCGACCTGCGGGCCGAACGCCACCGCCACACCGCGGCCGAGATCCTGACAGCGCCGTCCGACGACTGGGGCGGACGCGCGGCGGTCCACTGGCTGGGGCGGCTGGCACAGGACACCGGCCATGATCCCGGCGCGGGGCATCTGGTAACGGTGGCAGGGGTGCGGGACGCTATCTATGGCCGGACATGAAAAGGCCCGGCGCAAGGCCGGGCCAGTCGAGGGAAGAAGGGAAAGGACTCACTCGGCCTTGCGGTTCAGCCGCGCCTCGGCCACCTTGGTCAGCTTGTCGTCGGCGGCATATTCCTCGTCCAGCGTCTGCTTGAGCAGCGCAGCCGCGTCGTTCCGGCCCAGTTCCCTGGACCAGGCGATCAGGGTGCCGTAACGGGTGATCTCGTAATGCTCGACCGCCTGGGCCGAGGCGGCCAGCGCGGCATCCAGCACCGACTTGTCCGCGATCTCGCCCGCCGTCTCGTTGGCTTCCTTGATGATGCCGTCGATCGCCGGGCAATCCACGCCCTTGGGCGACAGGCCCAGCATCCCGAACACCTGATCCAGCCGGCTGACATGGTTCTCGGTTTCCTGCAGATGCTGCTCGAAGCCCTGCTTCAGCATCGGGTCGGTCGCCTTCGAGATCATCTGGGGCAGCGCCTTGAGGATCTGGTTCTCGGCGTAATAGATGTCCTGCAGCGTGTGGACATACAGGTCTTGAAGCGTTTCGATGTTCTGCATCAGCGCCATGGTCAACTCCGTGGGTGAAAGGCCCCGGCAATCCCGGCAGGGGCCACCGACGCGGCCCAACCCGGACTGCCGCGGAAAGTTGCGCCGCTTGACATAGTTTGTGAGGCGGCCCCGAATGCGCGACGCGCCGGGGCATGGCCCATCTGACGGCTGGACGACTCGTGCCCCGGCTGGTTCAACCGCCGGACAGAAGCAGCATCGCGCATGGTGCCGGCACGCCTCTGCCGGGTCATGGCCGCACCCGGCGGCCGCCCGCGCCTGACGAGGCTCTTTCATGCATATCGGCATCCTGACCTTTCACCGCTGCATCAATTACGGCTTCTGCTGGCAGGCGCGCTGTCTGGCCGAAGGAATCGCCGCACGCGGGCATGAGGCGGTGCTGCTGGACCACCGTTCCTGCGCCGTCACCTCGCGCGAATGGCGCCATGCGTTTCAGCCGCTGCTGCCCCAGCGCAGTCCGCGCGAGGACATGCGCCGCCATGGCGCCAAGCTGCGCAGGTTTTTGGCAGCCTTCGACCGCCTGCCGCTGTCCGCGCCCTTTCCGCTGGAGGACCCGGCGGACATGCCGCCCGTCGATCTGGCCGTGGTCGACAGCGGCGAGGTCTTCAACCTGCGCCATCCCTGGCATGGTGGCCAGCCGCTGTTCTGGGGGGACAGGCTGAACGCGCTCCGCGCCGTCACCTGTGCCGCCCGCTTCGG
>CALLYR010000536.1 GCA_937859005.1 uncultured Paracoccus sp.
GGCATGTTCCAGGAACGGCACCAGCAGCGAGCGGCTGACCGTCACCACCTGTCCGGGCAGGCCCCGCTCGGCCGCCGCCTGCCGCATGGCACCGGCCAGCCAGCCGGGGATGCCGCCCATGCAGTCGTCCTGGACGGCCAGGGCAAATTCGCGTTCGTCGCGCAGCAGGTTCTGCTGGAACTGCGTACACAGTGTGGCCAGCCGCGAGCCGATTTCGGCCATGCGCGCGCGTCCTGCGTCGTCCAGACCCGCCCCTCCGCGCAGGAAGGTCCGTCGGGTCAGTTCGGTCACGCGCGCCTGTTCCGGGGTCAGGTCATCGCGCCCGTCCCAGACCGATTCGACGCGCGCCAGCAGGCGGGGATCGGTCAGGATCGCCGCGGAATGGGCCGACAGCAGCGGCGCCAGTTCGCGCTGGATCGATTCGCGGGCGGGGGTGGAACAGGTCGCGGCCAGGGTAAAGAACACCGCCGCCACCCGCTCCAGCGCCTCGTCGGCGGATTCCAGCGCGCCAACGGTATTGGCGAAATCGGGGGCTGCGGGATCGGTCGCGATCCCTTCATGCGCGGCGCGGCTGTCCGCCAGCGCAGACTGGACGGCGGGCAGGATGTCGGCGTCCGCGATGCGGTCGAAGCGGGGCAGGCCGTGCGGGCCGGTCCAGTGCGTCAGTTCGGGATTCGGGACGATGGGCGTGCCGAGGGTCATGGCGTCTCCTTTGCCTTTCCAGCTATGCACGCGGACGGGCAGGCGCCAGATCTCAGGCCCGCGCGCCCCCGCCGCAAATGGCGCAGCCGGGGCGCGGGCTGACCGCGAGGGTGCGGGTTTCGCCCCACAGGCCATCGAACAGGATCATCCGCCCGCGCAGGCCCTGCCCCGCCCCGCTTTCGGGGATGCGCGCGATCAGCTTGATCGCCTCCAGCGCCATCAGGCTGCCGATGACGCCCGGCAGGGCGCCGACCACCCCCGCCTCGGCGCAGCCTGGCGCCAGACCCGGCGCGGGCGGTTCGGGGAACAGGCAGGCGAGGCACGGCGCGCCCCGCGCGGGGTCATAGACCGTCACCTGCCCTTCCCACTGCGCGATGGCGCCCGCGATCAGCGGCACGCCCGCCGCCACGCAAGCGGCGTTGACCGCCGCGCGCGAGGCGAAGCTGTCGGTGCCCTCGATCACCAGATCATGCTGGCCCACCAGCGCCGCATCATCGGCACCGATCCGGCGCAGCAGGGGCGTGACCGCGACATGCGGGTTCAGCCGTTCCATGGCATCGGCGCTCGCGGCGGCCTTGGGGCGGTCCACATCGCGGATTGCGAAGATCACCTGCCGCTGCAGGTTCGACAGGCTGACAGCGTCGTCGTCGGCCAGCGTGATCCGCCCGACCCCGGCCGCCGCCAGATAGAGGCAGACCGGCGCCCCCAGGCCCCCCGCGCCCACGACCAGCACATGTGCGCCCGCCAGCCGCGCCTGACCGCTCGTGCCGACCTCGGGCAGGATCATCTGGCGGGCGTGGCGGGTCATGATTCTTCTTTCTGGCTCAAATATCCCACGGGGGTCCGGGGGTGTGAAACCCCCGGCTTCGCCGTCACCCGCAGCCAGTCGCGCATCCTCGCCTCGGGGTCGGGGTTCAGCGTGATGTCGGTCACGGCCGATACCACATCCGCCCCCGCCTCCAGCGCCCCGCGCGCCCGTTCCACGGTCATGCCGCCGATGGCGACCAGCGGGACCGATCCCACGCGGCGTTTCCAGCCGGTCACCCGGTCCAGCCCCTGCGGCGCCCAGGGCATCTGCTTCAGGATGGTGGGATAGACCGGCCCAAGCGCCACGTAATCCGGCCCGACCGACAGCGCCCGGTCCAGTTCCGCGTCGTCGTGGGTCGACACCCCCAGCCGCAGCCCGGCGGCGCGAATGGCGGGCAGGTCGGCACCGTCCAGATCCTCCTGCCCCAGATGCAGCCAGTCGCAGCCAAGCTCGATCGCCAGCCGCCAGTGGTCGTTGACGACCAGCATCGCGCCCGCCGTGCGGGCCATGTCGCGGGCACGGGCGATCTCGGCGCGCTTTTCGTCCTCGGGCCGATCCTTGATCCGCAACTGCACGAGCCGCACTCCCACGGCCAGCGCGCGGGCCACCCAGTCGGCGGAATCGAAGATCGGATAGAACCGGGGCAGGGTCATGCGAGGAACGCCTTTCCGATCAGGGGGGTGGACGGCTGGGCCATGTCGCGCGGCTCCATCGGATCGGCCAGATACCCTGCCCGGCCTGCGTCCGCCGCCAGCGCCATCGCGCGTGCCATCGCCACCGGATCGCCCGCCTTCGCGACCGCGGTGTTCAGCAGCACGGCGTCAAAGCCCAGTTCCATCGCCCGCGCCGCATGCGACGGCAGGCCGATCCCCGCATCCACCACCAGCGTCACCTCGGGAAACGCTGCCCGCAGGGCCGTCAGCCCGTGGATGTTGTTCAGCCCCAGCCCTGACCCGATGGGCGCCCCCCAGGGCATCAGCACCTCGCAGCCCGCGTTCAGCAGCCGGTCGCAGACGCCCAGATCCTCGGTGCAATAGGGGAAGACCTTGAAGCCCTGCGCCGTCAGTTCGCGCGCGGCCTCGACCAGCGCAAAGACATCGGGGGCCAGCAGGTCGGTGTGGCCGATCACCTCCAGCTTGATCCAGTCGGTGCCCAGCAACTCGCGCGCCATCTGGGCGGTGGTGATGGCTTCGCGGGCGGTGTGGCAGCCGGCGGTGTTGGGCAGGACGCGCACACCCAAGCCCTCGATCAGCCGCAGGAAATCCTGCCCGCCGCCCGCCTCGCGCCGCAGGCTGACGGTGGCGATGCCCGCGCCCGACGCGCGGAACGCCGCCGCCAGGATCGCGGGCGAGGGGTATTGCGCCGTCCCCAGCATCAGAGCGGATTCGACCTCGATCCCGTAGAAGGACGGCATCTCAGCCCCCCTGCATCGGCGCGACGATTTCCAGCGCATCGCCGGGGACCAGCGCCCGGCCGGCGCGCAGCCCGGCGGGGACGAACTCGCCGTTCAGCGCGGTCGCGACCCGCGCGCCCTCCATGTCCAGCGCGGCCAGCGCCTCGGCCACCGTGGCGGCGTTCAGGTCGCGCGGTTCACCGTTGATCGTCAGTCGCATGGGTATCCTCCGTCATGAACTCGGGCGGCTCGCCCGTTTCCAGGTAATCGGCCACCTGCATCGCCACTGCGGGTGCCAGCAGATAGCCGTGGCGGTAAAGCCCGTTGGCACACAACCGCCCCCCCGCATGGCGGATGCGGGGCAGGTTGTCTGGAAACGCCGGGCGCGCGTCGGCCCCCAGTTCCACGATCTCGGCCTCGCCAAACGCCGGATGCAGGGCAAAGGCCGCGCTCAGCAATTCCATCACCGACCGCGCCGTGACGATCCCGCGCCGGTCGCTCTCGATCATCGTCGCGCCCAGCATGAAGACGCCGTCGCCCCGCGGGACCAGATAGATCGGCACGCGCGGATGCAGCAGCCGGACGGGCCGCGACAGCGTGACTTCAGGGCAGCGCAGGACCAGCATCTCGCCCCGCACACCGCGCAGGTCGGGCAGGATGTCGCGCGCGGCAAGGCCGCGGCAGTCGATGACCTGTTCATCCTCGGCCCCTTCGGGCATCTCGGCGGCGGTGACGATACCGCGCTCGGCGAGGCCCCGGCCCAGCGCATCCATCGCGGCGCGGGGATCGAGATGCGCCTCATCCGCGAAGAACAGCGCCCGGTCGAAGCGTCCGGCGAGGTCGGGTTCCAGTTCGGCCAGCCGGTTGCCGCCGACCTCCTCGAAACCTTCGGTCCGGCGGGCGAAA
>CALLYR010000537.1 GCA_937859005.1 uncultured Paracoccus sp.
GCAGCGACCGCGCCGCCGATTTCGTCCGCGTCGCCGAACGGGCCGCCCCCGTCGCCGATTTCCTGACGATCAACGTCAGCTCGCCCAACACCGAACGTCTGCGCGACCTGCAAGGGGCGCGCGCGCTGGCCGCGCTGATCGATGGCGTCCTCAGGGCCCGCGATGCCTTGGGCGCGCGTCCGCCGGTGTTCGTCAAGATCGCCCCCGATCTCGACGATGCGGCCCTGTCCGACATCGCCGCCGTCCTGCGCGACAGCGGCGCGGACGGGGCCATCGCCACCAACACGACGCTGTCGCGCCCAGACCTTGCCTCGCCCCAGGGCGATCAGGCGGGCGGGTTGTCGGGCGCGCCGCTGTTCGATCTGTCCACGCGAATGCTGGCGCGGCTGGCGCTGCGGCTGGACGGCCGGCTGCCGATCATCGGCGTGGGCGGGATCGCGTCGGCAGATCAGGCGTGGGAGAAATTCCGCGCCGGCGCCAGTGCGGTCCAGATCTACAGCGGCATGATCTATCACGGTATTTCGCTGGCCGAGCGGATCGCCCGCGATCTCGACCGGCGCCTTGCCTCGGAAGGCATCGGCAGCATCGCCGACCTGACCGGCTGCGGCATGGATCGCTGGGCCGCGGCCTGACCACGGCTCAGAACACCTGATCCAGCCCCAGCAGCTGGTTCATCGTGTCCGACGGCGTTTCGCAGCCCGCGTCGCCCACGATCCGGGCCGGAACGCCCGCCACGGTCTTGCAGGGCGGCACGCTTTCCAGCACCACCGAACCCGCCGCGATCCGGCTGTGATGGCCGACATGGATGTTGCCCAGCACCTTGGCCCCGGCTCCGATCAGCACGCCATTGCCGATCTTGGGATGACGGTCGCCGTCCTCCTTGCCGGTCCCGCCCAGCGTCACGGAATGCAGCATGGACACGTCGTTGCCCACGACTGCGGTTTCCCCGATCACGATGGAATGGGCATGGTCGATCATCACGCCGGTGCCGATCCGCGCGGCCGGGTGGATATCGACGCCGAACACCTCCGAACAGCGCATCTGCACGAAATAGGCCATGTCGCGCCGCCCGCTGTCCCACAGCCAATGCGCGATGCGATAGGCTTGCAGCGCCTGGAACCCCTTGAAGAACAGCATCGGCTGCATCAGCCGGTGACAGGCCGGGTCGCGCTGATAGACCGCCTCGATATCGGCCTGCGCGGCCTGCGCCAGTTCGGGGGCGCGGGCATGGGCGCCGTCCGCGATCTCGCGCAGGATCTGCTCGCTCATCTCGCCGGACGCCAGCTTCAGCGAAAACCGATAGGCCAGCGCCGCCTGGAAGGTCGCATGGTGCAGCAGCCCGGCATGGATCAGCGCGCCCAGCAGCGGCTCATCCGTGACGGCGGTCCCGGCCTCGTCCCGGATGCGGTCCCACAGCGCGGCGCGGCTTTGCCCCGCGACCAGCGCCTTGCCCTCTCCAGCTCCATCCATCGCGCGTCTCCCTGTCCGATCTCGCGCCATAAGATAGGGCAGCCGTGCGCCGGCGGAAAGCGCGGACGGCGCGCGTCCCTCATCCCATGCCGGGCAGACGCAGTTCCAGCCAGTGCACGCTCAGCCGCACCTTGCCCGACGCGAAACTGCCGCCGGCCGGCTGCAGCCGCAGCGCCGCCGCCTGATAATAGGTCATGGGCGCGGACAGGATTCCCTGCGCATATGACCCGTTTTCCAGCCCCAGCCCGGACCCGAACCGATTGCCCGCCCCCGCCGTGCCCAGCGACCAGCTGGTCAGCGTGCCGGTGATCGCTTCAGTCACCCGCGCCGTGACGCCGATGACCATGACATTGGCGGGAATCC
>CALLYR010000538.1 GCA_937859005.1 uncultured Paracoccus sp.
CCGCGCGCGCCGTCCGCGGCCCGCCGAAGACCCTCTGCACCGCTGGAAGCGGCGGGGCCGGCTGGGGGTGTCCGCCGCGATCACGACCGAACTGGCCGCGCAGGCCCGGTGGCGCCTCATGCCTCACCGTCGGCTGGTCCCTGACAGCCGAACGGGACGCATCACTGGTCATGGACGCCCTGACGATGGCAGTCTGGTGGCGCGGGAAGGCCGACGCCCTGCTGCAGCATCCGGATCAGGGTTCTCGATATGCAGGTGAACGGTTCCAAGGGCTTCCCGCCGATAACGGCATCACTTGCCCGATGGGCCGGGCCGGCAATGTCCGGGCCGGCTCGGCGATGGAGCGTCTCTTCTCCTCGCTGAAAACCAAGCGCACAGCCCGCAAGGTCTGCCGCAGCCGTGATGAGGCCCGTGCCGACGTGTTCGACCATATCGAGCGCTTCTACAACCCGCGTCGCCGCCCTTCGAGGCCGGGCCATCTCGGCCCGATGGAGTTCGAGCCCCGCGCCATGCGGGCTTGACCCGGTGTCCACGGAACCGGCCGCAGGCCGGGCAGCCGCGGGATCGCGGCGGAGTTGGCCATGCGCATGACCGAAGGCCGAGTGGAGGCGGTGCCGGTCCTCGGGGCAGTCTGTCGTCGATCACCGGGTGATCCTCTCGGGCCTGGTCGAAGGCGGACAACTCCACCTTGGCCGCAGACCCCGATGACCACCTCAGCCCCCAACCGGAACTCCACCACCTGCGGGGACACTATCCTGACATGTCCCTGGACGGTTGCCCATAAGGGCAGCTTGACGCTGGGCCGTGCCCTTCACACGGTTTCGGACGTAAAGGCGCGGTGGCATGTTCAAGATGGCGATTTCTCCACTTTACGGATCCCCTTCGGAAATTCCCCGATGTCAGGCCGCGAACTCCGGGGCGAAGACGCTTGGCGGCTATCCGCTGTTCGACTGGCTGCGCATCGCTCTGGCATCTGTGGTCGCCCTTGAGCATGAAGGTATGCCGCCCTTCGGCCCGATCGACGCCAATCTGGCGGTCGTCATCTTTCTGGCCCTGTCCGGGTGGCTGATCGGTGGCATTCTTCTGGCCCTTCCGGTCCGGGGATTGCCGCGGTTCTTCTTCAACCGGGCAACGCGGATATGGATTCCCTATGCCTGCGCGGTCGTCCTGATATACGGACTTGCCGCATTGCGCGACGGAATGGATGCAAACTGGTTCAAATATCTTTTCTATGACACGACCTTTACCCACATCACCTTTACGCGTTTCCCGCAGGCACTGTACGAACTGCCTCTGGGCGGCACCGGGAACCATTTCTGGAGCATCTCGGTCGAGGAGCAATTCTATCTCATCACGCCGCTTCTGATGTTCCTGCTGCCTTTTGGCAAGAGAATCTGGTTCTGGATCCTGGTATCCGTTGCGCTGCTGCTGGTTCAGTCGGTCTTCTCTGCAATTGCCCTCGGCGTGCTGGCCGCCCTGATTGCCCGCGATTTTCCAGGCTGGTACCAGGCCAGAGGCGCCCGGCTTCTGGTATGGGTTGCCGCATGCGCAACTTTCGGAATTATCTGCTGGTTCGATATTGCGCCCATGCGCGCCATTTTCGCAGTACTGCTGGTGCAGGGATTGGCAATCCCCGGAATCCGCGGCCGGACGGGGATGTTCCTCGGAGCCATCTCCTACCCCTTCTACCTGAATCACTGGATGGGGGCCTTTCTCGTCAACGGCCTCGTCAAGCACTTCCCTCCGGTCCCCGGTTTCCTGACGATCCTGGCGTCCTACATCATGGCGCTGATCGCTGGCGTGGTGGCGTGGGCCCTGGTCGACAGATGGGTGATGCAGAGGCGAAACGGCTGGTTCACGCGACGGCGCGGCCTGATCCTGGGGGCTTGGGGGTATGGCCTTGTCATGGCCGGGCTGGTCGGCGGAACCATCATCCAGATCCGCGGCGGATGAAGTCCTTGCCAAAGCCAGCTTATCCGAACCATGCGCTGCACAGGATTTGCCCGACCTCGTGCAAAGCCCTGTGGCCAGGACAGGATCAGAGCTGCGCTGGCCGTTCACGATCGGCGGCGATGCAAGTGCGAAGGTTGCTCCAACGATGATCCTGTCCCATGACGCGGGGGCCTGACGGATGCCGCCCGGCCGGGTTGATCAGGCTGGCGCCAGCGCGTTTCCAGTGTCCTGTATCGGAAGCGCTGGA
The DNA here is from genome assembly GCA_937859005.1 of uncultured Paracoccus sp. Lineage (GTDB taxonomy): Bacteria > Pseudomonadota > Alphaproteobacteria > Rhodobacterales > Rhodobacteraceae > Paracoccus. Next base: position 2,201 of record CALLYR010000538.1, read on the forward strand.
CGGCCCCTTCCTTGCCCTGCTCCCTCAGGACCGCTCCGGCAGGACGCCGGATGGCGGCTTCGTGGGGGAAGATACGGACGACATCGATGCGCTGCCTGATCTCGCCGTTCAGGCGCCCGATCGGATTCGTCGAGTGCAGTTTCGCGCGATGCTGCCGGGCAAAGGTCATGCAGGCGAAGGCATCCTCCCTGGTGCCGTCCATGAGTCCTGTCGGACAGGGCGAGGCCACGCCCGAACAGTCCGATCGCCAACCTGATCGCAGCCGCGCCGTCTGGGTGAAACCCTGCGGGAAAGCCTCGGCACCTCCGGGCATCTCCGCGGCCGGCCAGATGGCTGCGGAAATGCACGAACAGACTATTCTGCCGGCACATGTCCTACTATCGTCAAAGCTGGAAATCATGCATCTTCCGGCAAGCGTCAATGAGTGGTCAGATAGAGCACCGGATGGGATCACTTCGCAGGATGCGGCGGCTCTCCGATGCTGCCATCCGGTTCTGTCTCGGCACCAAGGCCCTGTTCGGTCTGGATCTGCGCCAGACGATCGAGACGGCGGCGAGCCTGATCGAGCTGGCAGGCCCGAACTGGCCGGCGCCGGACTACTCGACGCCGTGCTGCGGGCAGAAGACTGCCACGATCCGGATTCCCGCTTGGCGCTTCGGCGGCCCTCCCCGATCTTCTGGTCGACAGCACGGGCGTAAAGATGGTTGGCGATGATGAATGGCAGCTGCGCAAACAT
>CALLYR010000539.1 GCA_937859005.1 uncultured Paracoccus sp.
TAGCACAGTTCGAAATGCAGGAATGGATGGTCCTCGTTGCAGCCCCAGTAGCGGCCATAGAGCGTGTCGCGCCCGATCAGGTTCAGCGCCCCGGCCACCGGCCGCCCCTCGCGTTCGGCCAGCACCAGCAGGCAGTCGTCGCGCATCGTGTCGTGCAGCGCGTCGAAGAAGGCGCGCGTCAGATAGGGCCGCCCCCATTTGCGCCCGCCGGTGTCCTGATAGAAGGTCCAGAACGCGTCCCAATGCTCGGGCCGGATGTCGTCGCCGCGCAGGCTGCGGATGGTGCCGCCGAAAGCCTGCGCGCGTTCGCGTTCCTTGCGGATGGCCTTGCGCTTGCGGCTGGACAGCTGCGCGAGGAAGTCGTCGAAACTGGCATAACCCGCGTTTTCCCAGTGATACTGGGTCGTCGTCCGCCCCAGCCAGCCCTGTGATTCGCCAAGGGCGCGCTCGGCTTCGGTGCAGAAGGTGACATGGGCCGAGGACAGTTCCGCCTGCCCGGCCACATGCGCCATCGCGGCCAGCAGCGCGGCCTGGACCTGCGGGTCGTCCGCGATCAGGCGCGGCCCCGTCACGGGGGTGAAGGGCACCGCGCATTGCAGCTTCGGGTAATACTGCCCCCCCGCCCGCCGCCAGGCATCGGCCCAGGCGTGGTCGAAGATATATTCGCCCTGGCTGTGGGTCTTCAGATAGGCGGGCGCGACACCCACGACCCTGCCGTCCAGCCTTGCCACCAGATGGCTGGGATGCCAGCCGGTGCGCCCGCCCACGGACCCAGAATCCTCCAGCGCCGAAAGGAACCGGTGCGTGGTGAAGGGATCGCCGCCGGGGCCGCAGGCATCCCATTCGGCGGCAGGGACATCGGCAATGCGGGGCAGGACGGAAACGGTCAGCTCGGCCATGCCCGAACAGATAGGCCGCCGCCCGCGAAAGGCAACGGCCCCTTCTGCGCTTCGCTGATGCCCGGTATCAGGCGCGGACCAGCTTTTCGTAATCCTCGGCGATCTTGCGGGTGGTCGGGCCGACTTGGAAGTTCCAGTCCTCGCCGATCTGGGCCACGGGCGTCACCTCGGCCGCCGACCCGGTCAGGAAGCATTCCTGGAAGGTCGCGACCTCCTCGGGCAGAATGTGGCGCTCAAAGACCGGGGCGCCCTGGTCCTTCAGCATCTGGATGATGGTCTGGCGCGTGATCCCGTTCAGGAACACGTCGGCCAGGGGCGTATGCACCTCCCCGTCGCGGACGAAGAAGACGTTGGCCCCGGTCGCCTCGGCCACATAGCCGCGATAGTCCATGAACAGCGCGTCCGAGCAGCCCTTCTTTTCCGCCGCGTGCTTGGACATGGTGCAGATCATGTAAAGACCCGCGGCCTTGGCCGCCGCCGGGATCGTCTCGGGGCTGGGCCGCTTCCACTTGGCGATGTCGAGTTTCGCCCCCTGCCATTTCGCGTCGCCGTAATAGCTGCCCCATTCCCAGGTGCAGATCGCCAGCCGCACCGGGTTGTGGCTGGCCGCGACTCCCATGTCCGGCCCCGCGCCGCGGAAGGCCAGCGCCCGAACATAGGCGTTGTCAAAGCCGTTGGCGTCCAGAACCTGCCGCTTGGCGGCGTCGATTTCCTCGGCCGTCCAGGGGATGTCCATGTCGATGAGCTGGCCGGATTTCAGCAGTCGCTGCGAATGTTCGTGGCCCTTGAAGATCTTGCCGTCATAGCAGCGCTCGCCCTCGAACACGGCGCTGGCGTAATGCAGGGCATGGGTCAGGACGTGCACCTTGGCGTCGCGCCAGTCGACCAGTTCGCCGTCCATCCAGATCTTGCCGTCACGGTCCTCATAGCTGCCAGCCATCTTTCCCGGTCCTCCCGACCATGCATTTCCGATTGTTTCGCCCGACACCGCAGCGCGGCCATAAAGTTGCGCGACCCAGCCCCGCGCTATCGATTGATTCTTGGAAAGTCAACAAGACTGTCCTATTGATGATGAAACAGGCTGGGGAGGAAACATGCAACAGGCAGGCGCACGGACAGGCATGACCGGCGGGCTGGGGGGCGAAAGCCTGCTGTTCCTGACCGACGAGCAACTGCGCCGGGGAATCGAGGCGATGTATTTCGCCTATCGCGCCTTCACCGCCGATCCCGACCTGATCCTTGAAGACATCGGCTATGGCCGCGCCCATCACCGCACGCTGCATTTCATCAACCGCGATCCGGGGCTGACGGTCACGGCGCTGCTGGACGTGCTGGGGGTGACGAAGCAGTCGCTGAACCGGGTTCTGCGCACATTGCTGGAAGACGGGATGGTGGACAGCCGTGTCGGCCGCCGCGACCGGCGGGAACGGCAGCTGTTCCTGACCGACAAGGGCACCCTGCTGGAACGCCGCCTGTCCGAGGCGCAGCGCGCCCGGATGCGCGCCGCCTATCGCGCCGCAGGGCCGCAGGCGGTCGCGGGCTTCCGCCAGGTGCTGGAATCGATGATGGACCGCGACACGCTGCGCCAGTTCCAGTCGCTGCGCGAGATCGAGGCCAAGGGATGACCGAAAGGCCGCCCGAATGTCATGTGCTGGTGGTGGACGACGACGAACGCATCCGCACGCTGCTGCGCCGCTTTCTGGTGCGCCACGGCTATTACGTCACCACCGCCCGCGACGCGGCGCAGGCGCGGCGGCTGCTGGCGGGGCTGGACTTCGACCTGATCGTGCTGGACGTGATGATGCCGGGCGAGGACGGGTTTTCCCTGACCCGCGACCTGCGCAAGCGCAGCCAGACGCCGATCCTGCTGCTGACGGCGCGGGGCGAGATCGACGACCGCATCACCGGGCTGGAATCGGGGGCCGACGATTACCTGCCCAAGCCCTTCGAGCCGCGCGAGTTGCTGCTGCGCATCGCCGCGATCCTGCGGCGCGTGCCGGCTGCGGAAAACCGGGGGCCGAAATATCTGGGGCTCGGTCCGCTGCGCTATGACGCGGCCAAGGGGGAATTGTGGCAGGGCGACAGCCACATCCGCCTGACCGGCAGCGAACAGACGCTGATGCGGCGGCTGGCTGACACGCCGGGCGAGCCGGTCAGCCGCGCCGCGCTGATCGAGGAGATGGGCCGCGGCCCCGACGAGGGCGGCGAGAACAGCGAGCGCGCCATCGACGTGCAGATCACCCGCCTGCGGCGCAAGCTGGAGCCGGACCCGCGGGAGCCGCGCTACCTGCAGACGGTGCGCGGGACGGGCTACATGCTGGTGCCGGACTGAGGGATGACGGGGGCCGGCCCGGCCCTCAATCGAGCAGCCGCGCCAGATACCTGCCGTAGTCGTTCTTGCCGAACATGCGGGCGCGGGCGCGCAGGTCGATGTCGCTGATCCAGCCCATCTGGTGGGCGATCTCGTCGGGGCAGCCCGACTGCATGCCCTGGCGCTGTTCCAGGGTGCGCACGAAGTTGCCCGCGTCCAGCAGGCTGGCGTGGGTGCCGGTGTCGAGCCAGGCATAGCCGCGGCCCATGCGTTCCACCGTCAGGCGGCCCTCGTGCAGATAGGTCTCCAGCAGGGTGGTGATCTCCAGCTCGCCCCGGTCCGAGGGACGCACCGCGCGCGCCCGCGCCGGCGCGCTGCCGTCGAGGAAATAGAGGCCCGTCACCGCATAGTTCGACGGCGGCACGGCGGGCTTCTCGATGATCTGCACGGCGCGGCCCCGGTCGTCGAAGGCCACGACGCCGTAGCGTTCGGGATCGGCCACGTGATAGCCGAAGACCGTCGCCTCCGCGCGCCCGTCGGCGGCGGCCAGCAGGTCCGTCAGCCCGTGGCCGAAGAAGATGTTGTCGCCCAGCACCATCGCCGAGGGCGCGCCCGCCAGGAAATCCTCGGCCAGCACATAGGCCTGCGCCAGCCCCTCGGGGCGGGGCTGGACGATCCAGGTGAAGCGCACGCCCCACTGGTGGCCCTCGCCCAGCAGGCGCTGGAACTGGGCCTGGTCCTCGGGGGTGGTGATGATGGCGATCTCGCGGATGCCGGCCAGCATCAGCACGCTGATCGGGTAATAGATCATCGGCTTGTCATAGACCGGCAGCAGCTGCTTGGACACGCCCATGGTGATGGGATAGAGCCGCGTCCCCGACCCCCCGGCCAGGATGATGCCCTTGCGCTGCGTCGTCATGCGTTCAGTTCCTTCAGCACATCGGCCAGCCCGGCCCGCCAGTCGGGGCGCGGGATGCCGAAATCGCGGGTGATGGCGGCGCAGTCGAGCCGCGAATTCAGCGGCCGCCGCGCCGGGGTGGGGTAGTCGCTGGTCTGGATGTCCACGACCCCGGCGGTCAGCCCGGCCTGCGCGAGGATCTCGCGCGCGAAACCGGCCCAGCTCACGTCGGGGGCGCCCGCGAAATGATAGAGGCCGCCCCTGGCCGGATCGGCCGCCATCCGTTCCGCCATCGCCAGCACCGCGCGGGCGATGGCGGCGGCGGGTGTCGGCCCGCCGACCTGGTCGGCGACCACGGTCAGGCGCGGCCGCTCCGCTCCCAGCCGCAGCATGGTCTTCACGAAATTGGCCCCATGGGCGCTGAATACCCAGCTTGTCCGCAGCACCGCCCACTGGCCGCCGGCCGCGGCAATGGCGCGCTCGCCGTCGAGCTTGGTCTGCCCATAGGCGCCCAGGGGGCCGGTCGGCGCGTCCTCGGGCCGCGGCTGGTCGCCCGCGCCGTCGAAGACATAGTCGGTCGAGACATGGACGAAGGGCACGCCCAGTTCCGCGCAGGCCGCGGCCATCGCGCCCGGCGCCCCGGCATTGACCAGCCGCGCGGTCTCCGCCTCGGCTTCGGCCCGGTCCACCGCGGTCCAGGCGGCGGCGTTGATGACCGCGCGCGGCCGCGCGGCGCGGATCAGCGCGGCGCAGGCGGCGGGATCGGTCAGGTCGGCCTCGTCGCGGCCCGCAAACCGCGCCCCCGGCGCGATCCGCGCCAGTTCCCGCGCGACCTGGCCCGTCTTGCCGAACACCAGGATCGTCATTGCCCCGCCCCTGCGCCCCGGCGGTTCAGCCGCAGATCCAGCCCGTCGAACAGGCCCGGTTGCCCCAGGGCCCGCGCAAGGGCCGGCAGGATCGAGCCCTCGCGCGCCACCGCCATGTCATAGTCGATTTCCACCCCGTCGCCGATCTGCGCCCAGAAGCGGCGCACGGCGGCAGCATCGTAATACCAGTCCCCATCGCTGCTGAGGGCGTCGGGCAGCGCCTCCTGACGTTCCCACATGCCGATGCGGACCAGTTCGTCGGTGCGGCTGGCCCGCCAGTCGTCCACATCGCGGAAGGCCATGATCGGCACGACGCGCGCGAACACCTGCCCAAGGGTGCCCTTGAGCACCTGCGCCTCGAGCGCGTCGCGCATCATGCAGAATTCCTGGCTGCTGATCAGCAGGTCGTGCCGGCCGCCCCGCGCCGCGTCCATCCGGGCGGCAAGCTCGTCAAAGATCGCCACGTCCACGGGGGCCGAAATCCCCAGCAGGCGCGGGATCGTCCAGAGCGAGGGGCGGATGAAATGGTTGGCCAGCTCCTGCGCGTTGGCCTCGGGCCAGAGCGCGATGCCGGCGGCGGCAAGCTCGGCCTCGCGCAGGCCGACGGCCCGCTGGATCGAGGTCGTGCCCGTCTTGTGCGTGCCGACATGCAGCCACAAGGTGCCCTGCGGACGCATCAGCCCGTCCCCAGCCGCCGGCCCACGCCCTCGCGCGCCAGGAGCGGCCGCCACCAGGCCTCGTTGTCCAGATACCAGGCGACGGTGCGCCGCAGCCCCTCCTCGACCGTCACGCTCGGCCGCCAGCCCAGTTCCGTGCGGATGCGGGCCGGGTCGATGGCATAGCGGCGGTCGTGGCCGGGCCGGTCGGCGACAAAGCGGATCAGCCGGTCGTGCGGCGCGGCCTCGGGGCGCAACGCGTCCAGATGCGCGCAGATGGTGCGCACCAGGTCGATGTTGCGGGCCTCGTTCTCGCCGCCGATGTTGTAGCTGCGCCCGACCGCGCCCTTTTCGAGGCACAGCAGCAGCGCGTCGGCGTGATCCTCGACATAGAGCCAGTCGCGCACATTGGCCCCGTCGCCATAGACCGGGATCTCGCGCCCGTGCAGCGCGTTCAGGATCGCCACCGGCACCAGCTTCTCGGGGAAATGGAACGGCCCGTAGTTGTTGGAGCAGTTCGTCAGCACCACCGGCAGGCCATAGGTCTCGTGCCAGGCCCGCACCAGATGGTCGGAGGCGGCCTTGGACGCCGAATAGGGCGAGCGCGGGTCATAGGGCGTGGCTTCGGTGAACTGCCCGGTCCCGCCGAGGCTGCCGAACACCTCGTCGGTCGAGACATGGTGGAAGCGGAACCCCGCGGGCCGCCCCTCGCGCACCCACCAGGCCCGCGCGGCTTCCAGAAGGTTGTACGTGCCGGTCACGTTCGTCTCGACGAAGGCGCCGGGGCCGTCGATGGACCGGTCCACATGGCTTTCCGCCGCCAGATGCATCACCGCATCGGGCCTGTGCCGGGCAAGGATACGGTCCAGCGCCGCGCGGTCGCGGATGTCGGCATGCTCGAAGGCGTAAAGCGGGCTCTCCGCCACGGAGGCCACATTGGCCAGGTTCGCCGCATAGGTCAGCGCGTCGAGGTTCACGACCTTGTGCCCGCGCGCCACCGCCAGCCGCACCACCGCCGAGCCGATGAAGCCCGCGCCCCCCGTCACCAGGATCTTCATGCCTCGACCTCGAAGGGCGACTGCCAGTCGGCAAAGGCGGGGGCGGCGCGGTCCTTGTCCGACAGCACCGGCTCGCGCACCCCCCAGTCGATGCCGAGGCTGTCCCAGCGCACCGCCCCGTCCGCCGCCCTGTCATGGAAATCCGTGCATTTGTAGACGATCTCGGTGTCGTCCTCGCGCGTGACGAAGCCGTGCAGGAAGCCGGGCGGTATCCACAGCTGCCGGCCATTCTCGAAGCTCAGCTCGACCCCCACCCAGCGGCCCCGGGTCGCGGACCCGCGCCGCCCGTCCACCGCCACGTCGTAAAGCCGCCCCCGCCCGCAGCGCACCAGCTTGCCCTGCGCATGCGGCGGCGCCTGGTAATGCAGCCCCCGCAGCGTGCCCGCCCGCGTCGACAGCGAATGGTTGTCCTGCACGAAGTCGGGCAGATGCACCCCGGCCTCTTCCAGCGTGCGCCGGCTCCAGCTTTCCGAAAAGAACCCGCGCGCGTCCCCGAACCGCGCCGGCGCCAGGATCAGCACCCCCGGAAGAGCCGTTTCCTTGATCTGCATCCTCGTCCCCTCGTTCACCCGCCGGTCCTATGCCACCGCAACCGCAGATTGGAAAGCATCCCCGGTTTGCATCGGAAAACCCCC
>CALLYR010000540.1 GCA_937859005.1 uncultured Paracoccus sp.
GTCAGTTGCGACTGAGGCGGGCCGCCGCGCCAGCCCTGCGGGGAAGGATGCGCGGCAAGGGACAGCGAAGGCATCTGCCTGGACCGCAGGCCGATGCGCCTGCCGCCGCTTTCCTTTCGCATCGCCCCTGATTGGGGCTGCGGGCAGGATTTTTGTCACGCGCCCTGTTCCCCTGCGGGCGGGGTGGGGAACAGACCGACCGCGCGCGTCCCCGTGGCCCGTGCGTCATCTTTCCGGCGCAGACCGGCATTGGCCTTTTCCGGTCCTTGCAAAGCGCCCCCTTTCGCAGCTGCGGTGCGCGCCGGGACCCCAATGCAGGGGCGCGCGCTGGCGGCTCCTGCAAGGCGGCCTACCCTTTCGCGGCTGCCACGCGCCGAGCCATGCGGGCGCATCTACTCCGGGAACAGGCGGCAGCCGGGCTGCCCCGCTCCCCTCAGCGTCGCTTGCTGCGCTTGTTGCCGCCGCGCTGGCCGGCGCGTCCGGCGGTGGACCGGCCCTGGGCGCGCACGGCCTGTTCCGCCGCCTGCTCGACTGCGGCCTGCCGGGCCAGCGGGTCGTCGGCCACGGCCAGTTCCACGGCCTCCAGCCGCTTGACCTCGTCGCGCAGGCGGGCGGCTTCCTCGAACTCGAGGTTCTCGGCGGCCTTGCGCATCTGCGCGCGCAGGGCGTCCAGATGCGCGGCCAGATTCGCCCCGACCAGCGGCTTGTCCACCCGCGTCGTGATGCGCGACTGGTCGGTGTCGCCCTGCCACAGTCCGGCCAGCACGTCGTCCACGTTCTTGCGCACGGTCTGCGGCGTGATCCCGTGTTCCTCGTTATAGGCCATCTGGCGCGCGCGGCGGCGTTCGGTTTCGCTCATCGCGCGTTCCATGCTGCCGGTGATACGGTCGGCATACATGATGACGCGCCCGTCCGCGTTCCGCGCCGCCCGGCCGATGGTCTGGATCAGCGAGGTTGCCGACCGCAGGAAGCCTTCCTTGTCGGCATCCAGGATCGCGACCAGCCCGCATTCGGGAATGTCGAGCCCCTCGCGCAGCAGGTTGA
>CALLYR010000541.1 GCA_937859005.1 uncultured Paracoccus sp.
GTTTCCGGTTCACCGCAATGCGGGAATTGCCTGGCGGCGGCCGGGCAATGCCCCGGCGTGGCAGGGATCGCGCGGGGAAGGGCGCTTCTCCGCGTCAGCCGCAGCGCGAGTGACCGCAGGACGGGCAGGTCATGCAGCCTTCGATCATGCGCATCCCCGGTTTGCCGCAGGCGGGGCAACTGGGTCCGCGCGGATGGGCGGCACCGGGGGCGACCAGCGCGGCAGGATCGGATTTCAGCCCCGCGCCTTCGGCGGCAAGAAACCCGATCGCCACCATGTGCCGTTCGATCACCCCCCCGATGGCGGCGAGGATCGAAGGGACATAGCGCCCCTCCATCCACGCCCCGCCGCGGGGGTCGAAGACGGCCTTCAGCTCCTCGACCACGAAGCTGACATCGCCGCCGCGGCGGAAGACGGCGGAAATCATCCGTGTCAGCGCCACGGTCCAAGCGTAATGCTCCATGTTCTTGGAATTGATGAACACCTCGAACGGACGGCGGCGGCCATCCTGCTCGATGTCGTTCAGCGTGATATAGATCGCATGTTCGCTCCCCGGAAACTTCAGCTTGTAGGTTGCGCCCTGCAGCGTGACGGGGCGGTCCATGGGCTGGTCCAGGCAGGTCGCCATGACCGGTGCAGGCGCGGGCGCGGCGGGCGCGACCGACAGCACCGATCCGGTCACGTCGTTCGGGCGGTATGTCGTGCAGCCCTTGCAGCCCTGGTCCCAGGCGGCCAGATACACGTCCTTGAAATCGTCGAAGGGGATGTCCTCGGGGCAGTTGATCGTCTTGGAGATCGAGGAATCCACCCATTCCTGCGCCGCCGCCTGCATGGCGACGTGATCCAGCGGCGACAGGCTCTGGGCATCCACGAAATGCGCCGGGAAGGGTGCATCGCCCATACGTTCGCGCCACAGCGCCGCGGCATGATCGACGACCTCTTCCTCGGTCCGCGTCCCGTCCTTCTGCAAGACCTTGCGGGTATAGCTGTGGGCAAAGACCGGCTCGATCCCCGAACTGACGTTGCCCGCGTAAAGCGAGATCGTCCCCGTCGGCGCGACCGAGGTCAGCAGCGCGTTGCGGATGCCGTGGTCGCGCACGGCCTGGCGCACGTCCTCGTCCATGCGCCGCATGAAGCCCGAGTTCAGGTAAGGCTCGGCCTCGAACAGCGGGAAGGGGCCCTTTTCGCGGGCCAGTTCCACAGACGCCAGATAGGCCGACCGCGCGATCCGGTGCATCCAGCGCCGCGTGGCCGCCACCGCCTCGGGTGCGCCGTAACGCAGGCCCGTCATCATCAGCGCATCGGCCAGCCCCGTGACGCCCAGCCCGAGGCGGCGCTTGGCCCGCGCCTCGGCCGCCTGTGCGGGCAGGGGAAAGCGGCTGGCGTCCACCACATTGTCCATCATGCGGATAGCGACGCCGACCAGATCGTCCAGCGCGCCCTCGTCCAGCCGCGCATCCGGCCCGAAGGGGTCCAGCACCAGCCGCGCCAGATTGACCGACCCCAGCAGGCAGGCGCCATAGGGCGGCAGCGGCTGTTCGCCGCAGGGGTTCGTGGCGGCGATGGTTTCGGCATAATGCAGGTTGTTGTCGCGGTTGATGCGGTCGATGAAGATGACGCCGGGTTCCGCGTAATCATAGGTCGCGCGCATGATCCGGTCCCACAGCGCGCGCGCAGGCAGGCTGCGCCAGACTTTGCCCTCGAAGACCAGCTTCCAGTCCGCATCCGCCCGGACCGCGGCCATGAAGTCGTCGGTGACCAGCACCGACAGGTTGAACATCCGCAGCCGGGCGCTGTCCTGTTTCGCGGCGATGAAATCCTCGATGTCGGGGTGGTCGCAGCGCATCGTGGCCATCATCGCGCCCCGGCGCGATCCCGCCGACAGGATCGTGCGGCACATCGCGTCCCACACATCCATGAAGGACAGCGGGCCGGAGGCGTCGGCCGCCACCCCCCTGACCTCGGCCCCCTTGGGGCGGATGGTGGAAAAGTCGTAACCGATCCCGCCGCCCTGCTGCATGGTCAGCGCGGCTTCCTTCAGCGCCTCGAAGATGCCGCCCATGCTGTCGGGAATCGTGCCCATGACGAAGCAGTTGAACAGCGTCACGCTGCGCCCTGTGCCTGCGCCCGCAAGGATACGCCCCGCGGGCAGGAAGCGGAAATCTTCCAGCGCGGCGTAAAAGCGATCCTCCCATGCGGCGGGGTCGGCTTCGATGGCGGCCAGGTCGCGGGCGACCCGGCACCATGTGTCCTGGACCGTGGCGTCGACGGGTGTGCCCTCGGCGGTGCGCAGGCGGTATTTCATGTCCCAGATCTGTTCGGCGATAGGGGCGGCAAAGGGGCTCATGGGACGGTCCTGAGGGGCAAGGGGGCTGTCCCCTGATGCCGCAACGGCCCGGCCCCATCAAGCGATGCGTTCCCACCGTGAAAGGCAGGTACAACAGGAGCGCAGGAATAATCGACTAAAATACTCTTTGACACGGTTGAGAAAAATAATAAGGAACTGTGCATCAACCTGACGAAAGGCGTCCCCGATGGCCCGTGTGCTGTCCCTATCCCTTGCCCTGACCCTGCTGGCCGCGTCGCTGGCCCTTGCCTCGCAGCCCGGCGAATACAAGACCGGCCCGCAGACCGAAGGCGTGGCCGCCCCCATCAACCTGGCGCCCGCGCGCCCGGTGCCGATGGCGGTGATGAACTATCAGACCTTCGAGGCGGCGGTCGATCACGCCGATCTGTCCGAATGCCCCAAGGCGCTGGCCCGCGAAGGGCGGTTCTGCCGCGTCGTCCTGCATGGCGAGGCGATGCATGTCTTCGCCTT
>CALLYR010000542.1 GCA_937859005.1 uncultured Paracoccus sp.
AAGGACATGAAGGGCTGAGCCGCAAGCCGGGACGCTGCATGAGGCTGCAGGTTCGGCCCGGCAAGATCGGGCGGAGGATAATCGCAATCATCTCGCGAAGGAGCGCGGCAAGACCGTCCTTTTTGCGCTGATGAACGGCTGGGCGGACGGGCTGTGGCCCTGCGCGCAAACCGTCCCTCGCGCCAGCCCCGCACGGGGCCGGTTTGTCGCGGACTGGCGGGCCATCGTGCTGCGCAAGGCCCGAGCGCTGGCCGACGACAGCGAGATATCCGAGGCGATCACGCCGCGAGAGGCTGCCCGGGCGGTCCTGTGTCCCGAGCCATTCCAGGGACATCGGGATGTTGAAGCAGCCGCCTTGGCGGCGCAGACAAGCTGACCTGCCGGCTGTGCATTGCATCCAGACCGATCCATGACCGCGAAGGCCGTGGCGGGATCGAAGGACGATGCGCACAGCCCCCGCTGCCCGATCATCCGGCCATTCCCAGCCGCGTCCGGGTGCCGGCGATCAGGGCGCGGGCGATGATCGTCTGCTGGATCTGCGTCGTGCCTTCATAGATGCGGTAAAGCCGGGCGTCGCGGAACAGCTGCTCGGCGCGGTATTCGCGGATATAGCCGTTGCCGCCGTGGACCTGCACGTTGCGGTCCGCGGCCCGGCCCACCATTTCCGACGCGAACATCTTGGCGCAGGCGGCGGCCGTGGACACGTCCTCGCCCGCGTCGCGGCGGCGGGCGGCGTCCAGCGTCAGCGCGCGCGCGGCCAGTTCATCGGTCTTGCTGTCGGCGATCATCGCCTGGATCAACTGGAAATCGGCGATGGGCCTGCCGAACTGCCTGCGTTCCACCGCATAGGCCAGCATGTCGTCGATGATCCGCCCGGCCAGCCCGGTGCAGGCGGCGGCGATCGACAGCCGCCCCTTGTCCAGCACCTTCATCGCGGTCTTGAAGCCCTGCCCCTCGGCGCCCCCGATCAGTGCGTCCGCGGGCACCCGGCAGTCCTGGAAGATCACGTCCGAGACATGGGCGCCCTGCTGGCCCATCTTGTGTTCGGGCTTGCCGATGGACAGGCCCGGCGTCCCCGCCTCGACCACAAAGGCGGATACGCCCGCGGCGGCCTTCTTCGCCGCATCGGTGCGCGCCATGACCGTGAACAGCCCCGCGTGCGGCGCGTTGGTGATGAAGCGCTTGGTGCCGTTCAGGATATAATGGTCATCGTCCCGCCGCGCGGTGGTCCGCACGGACCCCGCATCAGAACCCACGTCCGGCTCGGTCAGGGCGAAGGAGCCGATGATCTGGCCCGAGGCGAGGCCGGGCAGGTATTTCGCCTTCTGCTGGGGCGTGCCGTCGATGGCGATGCCCTGGCTGCCGATGCCGACGTTGGTGGCGAACATCGAGCGGAAGGCAGGCGCGGCGCGGCCGATCTCGAAGGCGACCAGCACCTCCTCCTCGGTGGTCAGGCCGAGGCCGCCGTATTCCTCGGGGATCGACAGGCCGAACAGGCCCATGTCGCGCATGCCTTGCACCACGTCGTCGGGCATGGCGTCGGTCTCGGCCACCTCGGCCTCGCGCGGGATCAGCTTGTCGTCCACGAAGCGGCGGATGCCGGCAATCAGTTGGTCGCGGGTTTCCGGGTCCAGGGGCATCCCCACTCCTCCTCAGGTCGGACAATCACCTGTCACAAGTTTTCAAGGCTGCGGGCTTTCCATGCACGCATCCATCGACAGGACAGCAACATTCCGATAGCATATCAGTAAACATATTGCCATAGTTTGAGGAGGGTGGATGCATGAAGGCCGTGCAGCTGCATGAACGCGGGCCAAAGGGGCCGCGGCTGACCGAAATCCCCGTGCCGTCACGGCCCGAAGGCGGGGTCCTGGTGCGGATGCTGGCCGCGTCGGTGAACCGCGTGGACCTTTACATGCGCGATTCGGGGGCGGGGATCAGCCACGAGCTGCCGCTGGTGATGGGCGTGGACGGCGTCGGAGAGGTGCTGGAGGCAGGCCCCGATTCGGCATTCCGCGCGGGCGAGCGGGTGATCTTGTATCCCTATGACTTCTGCGGCCGCTGCCGTTACTGCGCCGCGGGGGACCAGCTGCTGTGCGTGCGCGCCCGGATCTTCGGCGAACACCGCGACGGCACCTTCACCGAGGTCATGGCGGTCCCCGAGGCCGCGCTGGTGCGCCTGTCGCCGGATGCCGACGTGCGGCAGGCCGCGGCCCTGGGCGTGGCCTGGCTGACCGCGTGGCGGATGATCTTCGGCAAGGCGCCTGCCGGGCCGGGGCAGGTCGTCTTCATCCAGGGCGCGGGGGCGGCGTGGCCCATGCGGCGATGCAGCTTGCGCGGATGGCGGGGGCGCGGGTCATCGTCTCGACGGGCGGCGAGGAGAAGCTGGCGCATTTCCGCGCCCTCGGCGTCGAGGCCGTGGATTATCGCGACGAGGCCATGGTGAAACAGGTGCTGGCCCTGACCGGTGGCGAGGGTGCCGACCTGGTCGTCGACAACGTGGGCGAGAAGACCTGGCCGTCCTCGCTGCGGATCATGGCGCGCGGCGGCAGCCTTGTCACCTGCGGGGCCACGACGGGCGCGCATCCCTCTGCCGACATCCAGCGGCTGTTCGTGCGGCAACTGTCCATCCACGGATCGACCATGGGCAGCCTCAACGAATTCCGCCGCCTGATCCGCGCCTTCGAGACCGGCGCAATCCGCCCGCCCATCGACAGCGTCCATCCGCTGGCCGGGGTGCCCGCCGCCTTTGCTCGGCTGGAGGAGGCCGACCGCATGGGCAAGATCGTCATCCAGATCGCCGAACCGAAGGGAGCAGCCGCATGAGTTTCGAGACCATCCTGACCGGCCGCGACGGCGCCGTCGGCATCATCACCCTGAACCGTCCCGAGGCGCTGAATGCGCTGAACCGCCAGATCACGACGGAAATCGGGCAGGCGGTGGACGGCTTCGAGCGCGACCCCGACATCACCGCGATCGTCCTGACCGGATCGGACCGCGCCTTCGCCGCGGGCGCCGACATCAAGGAAATCCAGGACAAGACGTTCATGGATGTCTTCGACGAACAGTTCATCACCGCGACCTGGGAACGCATCGCCCAATGCCGCAAGCCCACCATCGCCGCGGTGTCGGGCCATGCCATCGGCGGCGGGTTCGAACTGGCGATGATGTGCGACATCATCATCGCGGCGGAATGCGCGCGCTTTGCCCTGCCGGAAACGAAGATCGGCGTCATCCCCGGCGCGGGCGGCACGCAGCGGCTGACGCGGGTGGCGGGCAAGGCGCTGGCGATGGACATGATCCTGACCGGCCGCCGCCTGACCGCCGAGGAGGCCCGCGCGGCCGGTCTGGTCAGCCGCGTGGTGCCGGACGGCGAATACCTGACGACCGCCGTAACGGTCGCGCGCGACATGGCGCAGTCCTCGCGCCCGATCCTGATGATCGCCAAGGAGGCGGTGAACAAGGCCTATGAGACGCATCTGGCCGAGGGCATCCATCTGGAACGCCGGCTGCTTTATTCCACCTTCGCGGTCGAGGACCGGCGCGAGGGCATGACCGCCTTCGCCGAAAAGCGCAAGCCGCAGTTCCGCAACCGCTCTGAGCAGACAGGACGTGGCCACCCGTTCCCGGGTGGCTGGCACTTCATGTCCGCCGGTCCTCAGAAGAACACCTGCAGCCCGGTCTGCGCGCGGCCGAGGATCAGCGCATGGACATCATGCGTGCCCTCATAAGTGTTCACGGTTTCCACGTTCATCAGATGGCGCATCACCGGGAACTCGTCGGAAATCCCGTTACCGCCGTGCATGTCGCGCGCCATCCGCGCGATCTCCAGCGCCTTGCCGCAGTTGTTGCGCTTGATGAGACTGATCATCTCGGGCGCCATCTTTCCCTCCTCGAACAGCCGCCCGACGCGCAGCGCCGCGTTCAGGCCCAGCGTGATCTCGGTCTGCATGTTCGCGAGCTTCAGCTGGTGAAGCTGCGTCTGCGCCAAGGGCTTGCCGAACTGCCTGCGGTCCAGCCCATATTGCCGCGCCGCGTGCCAGCAGGCTTCGGCCGCCCCCATCGCGCCCCAGGCGATGCCGTAGCGGGCGCGGTTGAGACAGCCGAAGGGTCCGCTCAGACCCTCGGCGTCCGGCAGCAAGGCGTCCTCGCCGACCTCGACTTCGTCCATGACGATCTCGCCGGTGACGCTCGCGCGCAGGGACAGCTTGCCCTCGATCTTCGGTGCGCTGAGGCCCTTCGTGCCCTTTTCCAGCACGAAGCCGCGGATGCGGCCGCCATGCGCCTCGAACTTGGCCCAGACGACGAAGACATCGGCGATGGGGCTGTTGGTGATCCACATCTTGGACCCGTTCAGCAGGTAGCCGCCCTCGGTCTTCTTCGCCGTGGTCTTCATGCCGGCAGGGTCGGACCCGGCGTCAGGCTCGGTCAGGCCGAAGCAGCCGATCCATTCGCCGCTGGCCAGTTTCGGCAGATACTTCCGCCGCTGTTCCTCGGACCCATAGGCATGGATCGGATACATCACGAGGCTCGACTGCACCGACATCATCGAGCGATAGCCGGAATCCACCCGCTCGACCTCGCGCGCGACGAGGCCATAGGAGACATAGCCCGCGGCGGTGCCGCCGAACTCCTCGGGGATGGTGACGCCCAGCAGGCCCAGATCGCCCATCTCGTCGAAGATGGCGCGGTCGGTGTGTTCGTTCTGGAACGCCTCGCGCACACGGGGGGCCAGCCTGTCCTGGGCATGGCCGCGGGCGGTGTCGCGGATCAGACGCTCCTCCTCGGTCAGCTCGTCCTCCAGGACGAAGGGGTCTTCCCAGCGGAAACCGTCGGTGTTGTCTTTCATGGTGAATCCTTCCGTCAGACGCGTTCGATCAGCAGCGCGGCGCCTTGGCCCACGCCGACGCACATGGTGGCGAGGCCATGGCGCCCGCCGGTTTTTGTCAGTTCAAGCGCGGCGGTCCCGGCGATGCGGGCGCCGGACATGCCCAAGGGATGTCCCAGCGCGATGGCGCCGCCGTTGGGGTTCACGCGGGGGTCATCATCCGCCAGTCCGAGGTCGCGGGTGACGGCCAGCGACTGCGCGGCAAAGGCCTCGTTCAGTTCGATGATGGACAGGTCGTCCAGCGTGATGCCTGCCAGCGCCAGCAGCTTGCGGACGGCAGGCGCGGGGCCGATGCCCATGATGCGGGGGGCGACACCGGCGCTGGCCCCAGCCACGATGCGGACGATGGGCGTCAGACCGTGACGGCGGGCGGCGGCTTCCGAGGCCACGATCAGCCCCGCTGCGCCGTCGTTCACGCCCGAGGCATTGCCCGCGGTGACCGAGCCGTCCTTGCGGGTGATCGGGCGCAGCCTGGCCAGTTGTTCCAGCGTCGTCTCGCGCGGATGTTCGTCCTGCATGACCTCGATGGGGGCCTTGCGGCCCTGCGGGACGGTGACGGGGACGATCTCCTCGGCGAAGCGGCCGTTTCTCTGGGCGACTGCCGCGTGGTTTTGCGAATTCAGGGCGAAGGCATCCTGATCCTCGCGCGAGATGGCCAGTTCATCCGCAAGATTCTGCGCAGTTTCCGGCATCGATTCGGTGCCATATTGCGCGGCCATTCTGGGATTGACGAAACGCCAGCCGATGGTGGTGTCGTAAATCTCCGCCCCTCGCGAGAAGGCGCTTTCCGCCTTGGGCATTACGAAGGGCGCGCGGGACATGCTCTCGACGCCGCCCGCGAAGGCCAGTTCCATGTCGCCGGAACGGATGGCGCGGGCGGCGGCGGCCACCGCCTCCAGCCCCGAGCCGCAGAGGCGGTTGACGGTCACGCCGGGCACGGTGTCCGGCAGGCCCGCCAGCAGCAGCGCCATGCGGGCGACGTTGCGGTTGTCCTCGCCCGCCTGATTGGCGCAACCCATCCAGACCTCCTCGACGGCGGCCGGGTCGAGGGACGGGTTGCGGGCGATCAGCGCGGCCAGCGGCACGGCAGCCAGGTCGTCGGCGCGGACAGTCGCCAGCGCGCCGCCGTAGCGGCCGACGGGGGTGCGGATGTAGTCGCAGATGAAGGCGTCGGCCATCGAGGGTTCCTCAGTTCAGGCTGGCGAGGGGGCGGCCCTCGGCGACAAGGCGTTCCAGCAGCGGCGGGACGCGCCAGGACAGCGGGTCCTCGGCGGCAAGCCGGCGGATGCGGTTCAGCACGGCGGCCAGGCCCAGCCGGTCGGCATGGGGCATCGGCC
>CALLYR010000543.1 GCA_937859005.1 uncultured Paracoccus sp.
GGGTGCGGCCGGACGTGCCACAGCAGGGACGCGACTGATGCGCCATACCCTGCCCTCGGCGCCGCAGTTCTATGTGACCGCGCCGCAGCCCTGTCCCTATCTGCACGGACGCGCGGAGCGCAAGCTGTTCACCGCGCTGACCGGCGATGGCGCGCGCGACCTGAACAACGCGCTGTCGCGGCAAGGATTCCGGCGGTCGCAGAACGTCGTCTATCGCCCAAGCTGCGAAAGCTGCGTCGCCTGCATGTCGGCACGGATCCGGGTGCGCGATTTCATCCCCACCCGGACGCAGCGCCGCATCCAGCGCCGCAACGCGGGCCTGATTCGCCTCGCCACCAGCGCCTGGGCGACCGAGGAGCAGTTCGAACTGTTCCGCCGTTATCTGGACCACCGCCATGCCGACGGGGGCATGGCCGACATGGACATCTTCGAATTCGCCGCGATGATCGAGGAAACGCCGGTCCGCACCCGCGTCTTCGAATACCGCGTCCCCGACCCCGCCGCCGGCCCGGATACCGGCCCGCAGGCCGGTTCGGCACTGGCCGCCGTCTGCCTGACCGACCTGCTGGATGACGGGGTCAGCCTCGTCTACAGCTTCTATGACCCGGCGCGGATGCACGACAGCCTGGGCACGCATGTGATCCTGGACCATGTGCAGATGGCGGCCGAGGCGGGGCTGCCTTACGTCTATCTGGGCTATTGGGTGCCGGGCAGCCGCAAGATGGCCTACAAGGCCCGTTTCGGCGCGCTGGAAATCTACAAGGGCGGGGTCTGGCAGGACATGGGCGATCCGGCCCGGCACGAAGCCGACATTCATCCCCTGGCGATCGACCCGATCGTTGAACAGGTCGCGCGGATCAATCTGTCCGAGGGTTGAAGCCGCGCAATAATGTTGCGCGCAACCGGGCCGCTGCGGTCATTTTTCTTCGGCGACCGGTTGACCCTGCCAGCGGCGGCCATTAGTTTGCGGCATCGCAGCAGGACGATGCCGCCCTGCGGCATTCATACATTTGATGGAGTCGAGGCGATGTCCCGGAACATGACGGGTGCAAGAATGGTGATCGAGGCGCTGAGGGATCAGGGCGTCGATACCGTATTCGGCTATCCCGGCGGGGCTGTCCTGCCCATTTATGACGAGTTGTTCCAGCAGAACGACATCCGCCACATCCTGGTGCGGCACGAACAGGGCGCGACCCATATGGCCGAAGGCTATGCCCGGTCCACCGGCAAGCCGGGGGTGGTGCTGGTGACATCCGGCCCCGGCGCGACCAATGCGGTCACCGGGCTGACGGATGCGCTGCTGGATTCCATCCCGCTGGTGGTGCTGACCGGGCAGGTGCCGACCTTCATGATCGGCACCGACGGCTTCCAGGAGGCCGACACCATCGGCATCACCCGGCCCTGCACCAAGCACAACTGGCTGGTCAAGGACACCGATCAACTGGCGGAAACGATCCACCGCGCGTTCCACGTCGCGATCTCGGGCCGTCCCGGTCCGGTGCTGGTGGACATTCCCAAGGACGTGCAGTTCGCGACCGGCACCTATGTCGGCCCGAAACAGATCGAGGCCGCCCGTTATCAGCCCCCGCGCAAGGGCGACATCAGTGCGATCACCCGGCTGGCCGAATTGATCGAAACCGCCGAGCGGCCGATCTTCTATACCGGCGGCGGCGTCATCAACTCGGGCCCCGGCGCCAGCCAGTTGCTGCGCGAACTGGCGGATGCGACGGGCTTTCCGGTCACCTCGACCCTGATGGGGCTGGGTGCCTATCCGGCCAGCGGCAAGGGCTGGCTGGGGATGCTGGGGATGCATGGCCTTTACGAGGCCAACATGGCCATGCATGGCTGCGACCTGATGATCAACCTGGGCGCGCGCTTCGACGACCGCATCACCGGGCGGCTGGCGGATTTCTCGCCGGGGTCGGTCAAGGTTCATGTCGATATCGACCCCAGTTCCATCAACAAGGTCGTGCGCGTGGACCTGCCGATCATGGGCGATGTGGGCCATGTGCTTGAGGATCTGCTGAAGATCTGGAAATCCCGCGGCCGCAAGGTGAACCGCCCCGCGCTGGACGGCTGGTGGGCGCAGATCGAACAGTGGCGGGCGCGCAAATGCCTGGCCTACAAGCCGTCCGACAGCGTCATCAAGCCGCAATATGCGCTGGAACGGCTGGAGGCGCTGACCCGCGGCCACGACCGCTATGTCACGACCGAGGTGGGCCAGCACCAGATGTGGGCCGCGCAATACCTGAACTTCGAGGATCCGAACCGCTGGATGACCTCGGGGGGCCTGGGAACGATGGGTTACGGCCTGCCCGCGTCGATCGGCGCGCAGGTGGCCCATCCCGAGGCGCTGGTCATCAACGTCGCGGGCGATGCCAGCTGGCTGATGAACATGCAGGAAATGGGGACGGCGGTGCAGTTCCGCGCCCCGGTCAAGCAGTTCATCCTGAACAACGAACGCCTGGGCATGGTGCGCCAGTGGCAGCAGTTGCTGCACGGCGAACGCTACAGCCAGTCGTGGTCGGACAGCCTGCCGGATTTCGTCAAGCTGGCCGAGGCGTTCGGCTGCAAGGGACGGCAGGTCAGCGACCCCGCGGAACTGGACGACGCGATCCGCGAGATGATCGATTACGACGGCCCGTTCATCCTGGACGTGCTGGTCGAGAAACACGAAAACTGCCTGCCGATGATCCCGTCGGGCAAACCGCACAACGAGATGCTGCTGGGCGATCAGGAGGCGGCCGAGGACATCGGCATCGCGATCCAGTCCGACGGCGCGGTTCTGGTGTGACACATGCGTAAGGCAGAGGCGGAGGCTCTAGTCCGTCGCGTGGTGCACGATTGGGCGGCCGAGATCGGCTTTAAGGTCGAAAGTGATGAAATGCCGTCATTTAGTGCATTCAAAGCTTGGCTTCGCGAACAATATGGCGACGTATGCTCCTTCCGCTCAACAATGGGAGCAGATTTCGATTGCGAAATGTGGTTCGACGATGAACTCAAACAGAACTGGCGTAACTGATATCGAGGGCACTGATGTCAGCACTGAAACTTGAACGGGGCGCCTCCAGCCATTCCGCCTATGACCTGCGTGACCCCTATTCCGAGGTCGTGGAACGGCACACGCTGGCCGTGATCGTGGACAACGAGGCGGGCGTGCTGGCCCGCGTCATCGGCCTGTTTTCCGGGCGCGGCTATAACATCGACAGCCTGACGGTGGCGGAAATCGACCATACGGGGCACCGCTCGCGCATCACCGTGGTCACGCGCGGCACGCCCGCCATCATCGAACAGATCAAGGCCCAGCTGGGCCGGATCATCCCGGTGCACGAGGTCCACGACCTGACCGTCGAAGGGCCGTCGGTGGAACGCGAGCTGGGGCTGTTCAAGGTGGCCGGCACCGGCGAGCGCCGGGTCGAGGCGCTGCGCATCAGCGACATCTTCCGCGCCAAGGTGGTCGATTCGACGCTGGAAAGCTTTGTTTTCGAAATCACCGGCACGCCGGAAAAGATCGACGCCTTCGCCGACATGATGCGCCCGCTGGGGCTGGTCGAACTGGCTCGCACCGGCGTCGCCGCCCTGTCGCGCGGCGTCTGACGCCGCGCCCGGCCGCCTAGCTGACGCGGCCGGCGCGCAGGTCCTCGATCGCGCGGACAACCTGCGACTGGCGGGCGGCGCGCGAGGGATGCGATCCCATCACGTGATCGCCCGGATCGGGCAGGCGGGCGAAGAACTGCGCCCCATGGACGGGATCGTAACCGGCATTGGCCGTCACGATGGCGCCCAGATAATCGGCCTGAAGCTCCCATTCCTTGGAATAGTAACGCGCGCCCATCTGCGCGCCCAGCCGCTGCGCCGACTTGATCGCCACGGCATCGGCTCCCGAGGCCGCGGCGATGCCCGACAGGATCACCGCGCCCGCCGATGCGGCGCTGGCCTTCTGGTCGATATGGCCGAGGATGTGGTGCGATGCCTCGTGCCCCACCGCAAAGGCCAGTTCATCCGCATTGCGTGCCGCCGCCAGCAGCGACAGGGTAAAGCCGATGATCGGGCGGCCCTGCGGGTCGATGGTCTGAAAGGCGTTGGGTTCCAGTCCCACGCGGTCGTCCACGACGAACTGGAAATCGCAGTTGATGGGGGCGGTGCGCCGCTGCAGGCATTCGCGTTCGACTGCCGGCTCCATCGTGCGGATCACCTGCGTGAAGGCCAGCGCCGCGTGCACCACGGCCGCGCCGGTGGCCGCCGCGCCGAAGCTCAG
>CALLYR010000544.1 GCA_937859005.1 uncultured Paracoccus sp.
GTGCGCCCCGGCGACCGCCGCGCGCTGGCCGCCGCGCTGGCCGATGTGCTGGACGACAGCACCTGCCGCCGGTCCGCCGCCGCCTTGCAGAAGGCGCGCTATGACGATTTCTATACCGCAACCCGCATGGGCGGCGACACCGCCCGGCTTTACGCCGCCGTGCTGCGCGGCAGACGAAGGGACGACCGAATGACGAAGACAAGGCTCGGCTTCATCGGCGCGGGGGGCATCGCCCACCGGCATTTCGGCGTGCTGGAACACATGCACGACGTCGAGATCGCCGCCGTGGCCGACCCCGACTTCGGCCGTGCCGAGGAGGCCGCCCGCCGCACCGGCGCGCGCCCCTTTGCCGATGCCGACGAGATGCTGGACCAGGCCGAACTGGACGCCGTCTATATCTGCGTGCCGCCCTTTGCCCATGGCGGGCCGGAACGCGCCTGCGTCGAACGCGGCCTGCCCTTCTTTGTCGAAAAGCCGCTGTCGCTGGATCTGGAACTGGCCGAGGAGATCGCGGCCGAGGTGGAACGCACGGGCCTCATCACCGCCGTGGGATACCACTGGCGCTATCTCGACACCGTGGACGAGGCGCGCGCCCACCTGGACCGCAACCCCGCCCATCTGATGACCGGCTTCTGGCTGGACCAGACGCCCCCGCCGCAATGGTGGTGGCGCGAGGATGCCTCGGGCGGGCAGGTGGTCGAACAGGCGACGCACATCATCGACGTGGCGCGGTTCCTGGCGGGCGACGTGACCGAGGTCTTCGGCTTCGCCGCCCACCGCGAACGCCCCGATTTCGGCAACCTGACCGTCGCCACCGCCACCACCGCCAGCCTGCGCTTTGCCAGCGGCGCGATTGCCAACCTTGCCGCGACCTGCCTGCTGCGCTGGAGCCACCGGGTCGGCCTGCATGTCTTTGCCGACGCGCTGGCGATGGAGATCACCGACCACGACCTGATGGTGGACGTGGGGCAGGGCCGCCCCGTCCGCCATGCCGAGGGCGATCCGGTCTGGCGCGAGGACCGCGATTTCATCGACGCGGTGCAAGGCAAGGAAAACCGCATCCGCTGCCCCTATTCCGAGGCGCTGGAGACGCATCGCGTCGCGCTTGCGGTATCGAAATCGGCGGCGACCGGGCAACTCGTGAAGATGGAGGTGCTGCGGGCCAACCCGCAGCCCTTTTTTCGTCAAGCCACTGCGTAGGGTGCCCGCCATGCCCCACCAGCACCGCCGCATCCGCAGCATCGGGATCGAGCGACCGTTTGAGCCTTATTTCTTCGACTATGACGAAGGCCCGGCGGGCGACGGGCAGGTCCGGCTGGACCTGATGTACACGGGCCTTTCCGCCGGGACCGAACTGACCTTCGTGAAGGGGACGAACCCCTATCTGCACAGCCGCTGGGACGATTGGCAGGGCGTGTTCATCCCCGGCGAGGCATCCGCGCATTACCCGATCAACTTCATGGGCTACATGGAGGTCGCCCGCGTCATCGACAG
Organism: uncultured Paracoccus sp.; assembly: GCA_937859005.1. GTDB lineage: Bacteria > Pseudomonadota > Alphaproteobacteria > Rhodobacterales > Rhodobacteraceae > Paracoccus. The sequence continues at coordinate 1,495 of CALLYR010000544.1, forward strand.
CCGCGCCCACGGCTTCGGGAACGGCGATGTGGTGGCCACGACCTTCGGCCACAAGTCCGGGCATACGGCCAACCCGACCCACGACCTGCTGCTGAAGCTGCCCGAGGGCATCGACCCGATACTGGGCATCTTCGTGGCCCAGATGGGACCGATCGCCGCCAACGGCATCCTGCACGCCGACGCCGAACAGTTCGGCGCGGCCGTCCCCTATCTGGGCGCAGGGGTCGAGGGGCGCCCGGTGCTGGTCTGGGGCGGCGGCACCGTGGGGCTGTTCTGCGCGCTGTTCGCCCGGCTGGCGGGGGCCTCGCATATCGTCGTCGTGGACCCCTCGCCCTTCCGGCAGGAGATCGCGCGGCGCATGGGCTTTGACGCGATGGGCGAGGACGAGGCCTGGCGCCACGCCAAATCCGCCTGGCATCACAAGGTCGGCGGGCGCGGGGCCGAATTCGTGTTCCAGACCCGTGCCCGGTCGGAAAGCCTGAACCTCGCGCTGCGGGCGCTGCGGCCGCAGGGAACGGTGATCGACCTCGCCTTTTATCAGGGCGGGCTGGACTGCACCCGGCTGGGCGAGGAATTTCACCACAACGGGCTGTCGATCCGCTGCGCCCAGATCAACCGGATGCCGCGCGCGCTGGCCCATGCCTGGGACCAGCGCCGCCTGGCGCAGGAAACCATTTCCTTGCTGATGAGCCACGGACAGGCGATCAGGGACCACATGATCACGCATGTGGTCCCCTATGACGACGCGCCCGGATTTCTGCGCCATCTGGTCCACGACCGTCCCGATTTCCTTCAGATCGTGTTCGAGCATCCGTGATGGACGACCATATCCCCCTCAGCGAAGCCGAAGCCACCGCCCTGACGCCTGCCCCGCAGGCGGGCCGCGCCCCCACGATCCGCGAGTTGGACGACCAGCGCGCGGCGGCAGCGGGGGCGTCGGGCCATTTCCCGCAGCCCCATCCGGATGCGGGCAAGATCCGCATCCTGTGGGTCTTTGCCTGGCTGGTAGTCGGCGGCGAGGAAACCGAGGTGCGGCTGCTGGCCCGCACGCTCGACCGCTCGCGCTATCGCATCGACGTGATCCCCTGCTTCCGCAAGGACGGGATGCCCGACCAGGCGCATGAGCAACTGCGCGCGCTGGGGGTTCATGTGGACATGACGGCCTATTCGCTCGGATTCGACGAGACGGTGGATTATCTGCGCCGCAGGATCGCCGGGGCGGATATCGTGATCTCGTCGCAGGACGTGGCCGACATCTATCCGGCGCTGGAACGGCTCGCGATCCGGCCGCCGCTGATCGAGCATGGCGGGCTGGTCGCCGAGGCACTGTCGGGCCCGAAGCATTTCAGCAGCCGTTATGTCGGCGTCTGCGATTCGATCCGCGAGGCGGCGGCGGGGCGGATGCCCGACAGGCCACATCATGCGGTGGAAATCCCCTCGATGGTCGATCTGGCAGAGTTCGACCCCGAGGCGCGCGGGCCGCTGCGCCGCGAACTGGGCGTGGCGGATGACGAGGTCCTCATCGGCTGGGTCGGGCGGCTCGACCGCAAGAAGCGGGTCGAGGATTTCATCCGCGCCGCCGGCATCGTGGCGGGACAGGAACCTGCCGCGCGGTTCGTGGTGGTGGGCGGCCCTGACGCCTTCATGCCCGAGTACCGGGACGAGTTGCACCGATTGGCCCATGACCTGGGGCTGGGGGGTCGGCTGGTCTTCACCGGCGACCGCCAGGACGTGCCCGCGCTGATGGCCGCGATGGACGCATTCTGCTGGCTGGCGCGCGGCGAGGGGATGCCCCATGTCATCGCCGAGGCCGGGGCGGCGGGCCTGCCGGTGATCGCCACCCCCGACAACGGCGCGCTGCAACAGATCCGGGACGGGGAAACCGGCCTGTTCGTCCCGCATGAAGATCCCGAGGCGGTGGCCGCCGCCATGCTGCGCCTGGTCTGCGATGCGGGGCTGCGCGAACGGCTGGGACAGGGACTGCGCGATCATGTCGTGGCCAGCTATTCGGCCGAGGTGGTCATCCCGCAATGGGAACGGCTGTTCGACGAGGTGCTGGCCGAACGCCTCCCCGCGCCGCTGCCGACCACCTTTGCAAGCTTCGTCCTGGGCGGGTGGGAATGTTCGACCCACCGGCTGCACCACGGGCGGCGGCTGGACATCCTGGCCGCCACCGGCCACGACGCCCATGCCGAAGCCGATTACCGGCAGTTGCGCGACCTTGGCGTCCGCGCCTGCCGCGACGGGCTGCGCTGGCACCTGATCGAGCGCGAGCCGGGGCGCCATGACTTTTCCAGCTTCACCCCCATGCTGCAGGCGGCGCAACGCACCGGCACGCAGGTGATCTGGGATCTGCTGCATTACGGCTGGCCCGACGATCTCGACATCTGGTCGGCCGATTTCGTCCGCCGCTTCCGGGCCTTTGCCCGCGCGGCGGGGCAGCACGTCCGCGACCATTCCGACGCCGTGCCCTTCTGGTGCCCGGTGAACGAGATCAGCTTCTTCGCCTGGGGGGGCGGCGATGCGCGCTACCTCAACCCCTATGCCGCGGGCCGCGGCTACGAGCTGAAATGCCAGCTCGCCCGCGCCGCCATCGCCGGGGAGGAAGGCCTGCCCGGCGATGCCCTGCTGCGGGAGGAGGAGAGCCCCTCGATCCTCGCCGAATGGGACCGCAACAACCAGGAGGCGGTGAGCCGAGGCGTCTTCGGTGCGCCCACCTTCTTCTGCGGCGACCTCTGGCTCTGGGGGCAGGACCGGCTGTT
>CALLYR010000545.1 GCA_937859005.1 uncultured Paracoccus sp.
GTTCACCGTTCGGGCGCGTCCCAGTCGCTGGGCACGTCCCGCCGCGCCAGACGCAGCGCGAGGCCCGCGAAGACCCCGACCCCGATGGCGATGGTCAGGTCCGCCAGCACCGTCAGCAGCAGCGTCATCACCAGCAGCACCCGGTCGGACAGCCGCGCGGACATGTAGCCGCGCCATTTGTGCGGCTCGCTCATGTTCCAGGCGGTCAGCATCAGCAGGCCCGCCAGCGCCGGCATCGCCAGCTGCCCGGCCAGCGGGGCCGCGGCCATCATCACGGCCAGCACCGTCAGCGCATGGACGATGCCTGCGACCGGCGTGCGCCCGCCCGCCCGCACATTGGTCGCGGTGCGCGCGATGGCCCCGGTCGCGGGCAGGCCCCCGAACAGCGCCGATCCGATGTTGGCCCAGCCCTGGGCCAGCACCTCGGCATTGGGGCGGTGCTGGCCGCCGATCATGCGGTCCGCGACCAGCGCCGACAGCAGCGATTCGACCCCGGCCAGAAAGGCGATGACGAAGGCGGACGGCAGCACCTCGCGTATCTTCTCATAGGAAATGTCGGGCAGCGCCGGCATCGGCAGCCGGTCGGGAAGGGCGCCGAATCGCGACTGGATCGTGTCCACCGGCAGGTCCAGCCCCAGCGCCAGCGCCGAGGTCGCGCCGACCGCCACCACCAGCCCCGGAAACCGCGGCCATGCCCGCCGCAAGCCCACGATCAGAACCATCGTGAGGACGCCGATGCCCAGGCTTGCGGGATTGATCGTCGCTCGCGCCTGCCACAGCGCGGCGATCTTGGGGATGAACTCGGCAGGGGCCTCGACCTGCATCCCGAACAGGTCCTGCAGCTGACTGGCGGCGATGATGATGGCAATGCCGATGGTGAAGCCGTTGATGACGGGTTCGGGGACATATTCGACCAGGCCCCCCGCCCGCATCAGCCCGGCGGCGACCAGGATCATGCCGGCCAGCAGCGTCGCCAGCACCAGCCCGTCCTGTCCATGCGCGGCGGCGACGCCCGCCACCACGACGATGAAGGCTCCGGTCGGGCCGCCGATCTGCACCCGGCTGCCGCCGAGGGCGGAAATCAGGAACCCCGCCACGATGGCCGTGACCAGCCCCGCCCCCGGCGGCACGCCCGAGGCGATGGCGATGGCAAGGCTCAGCGGGATCGCCACCATCGCGACGGTGACGCCCGCGACCGCGTCGGCGGTAAAATCGGCACGGCGATAACCGCGCAGCGTCGTCAGGATCTTGGGTTTCATGACAGGCCGCAGGATGGCACAGAGACGGCGGTCAAGCAAAGTGTGGAACCCATGCAGTTTTTCGCCCCCGGCCTGTCGTTCTGCGCATATGTCGCGGGTCTGGGCACCGGCCTGTCGCTGATCGTGGCGATCGGCGCGCAGAACGCCTTTGTGCTGAAACAGGGGCTGCTGCGCCAGCATGTGTTCGCGGTCTGCCTGTTCTGCGCATTGTCGGATGCGGTCCTGATCGCGGCCGGGGTGGCGGGGGCAGGGGCCCTTGCGGAACGCGCGCCGTGGTTTCTGGCCGCGATGCGCTGGGGCGGGGCGGCGTTCCTGATCCTCTACGGGTTCCGCTCGTTCCGCGCCGCCCTGCGCGGGGGCGAGGCATTGCGCGCCACGGGGACGGTGGCGCCCACGCTGGCCGCCACGCTGGCGACCATCGCGGCGCTGACCTGGCTGAACCCGCATGTCTGGCTGGATACGGTGGTGCTGCTGGGGGCGGTGTCGTCCGCGCAGGCCGACCGGCTGGCCTTTGCCCTGGGCGCGATGAGCGGGTCGGTCCTGTTCTTCTTTGCCCTTGGCTATGGCGCGCGGCTGCTGGCGCCGGTCTTTGCCCGTCCGGTCGCGTGGCGGGTGCTGGACGTGGGCGTCGGCGTCGTGATGTGGGCCATCGCCCTTGGTCTGATCCTGCACGGCTGACCCTTGCGGCCGCGGCGCCGCCGGCGCAGTGACGCGGGATGCAGCGCAACCACCTGACCGGCGTCGGCTGGATGATCCTGACCGGCCTCTGCTTTGTCGCGACGAACGGTTTCGTGCGCGGCTTGGGTCCGGCGCTGCCCGCGGCGGAAGGGGCCTTCCTGCGTTTCGGCATCGGGCTTGTCTTCCTCGCGCCGGCGCTGGCCGGCCAGTTGCGGGCCGGGTTCCCGGCGCAGGTCTGGCGGCTGTTCCTGCTGCGCGGGGGCCTGCATGTCTGCGCCGTGGTGCTGTGGTTCTTTGCCATGGCGCGCATCACCGTGGCCGAGGTGACGGCCATCGGCTTTCTGAACCCCATCGTCGTGACCGCGGGTGCTGCGCTGTTTCTGGGCGAACGGCTGGGCTGGCGGCGGATGCTGGCGATCGCGCTTGCGCTGGCGGGGGCGCTGATCGTGCTGCGCCCCGGCCTGCGGGTGCTGGAGCCGGGGCATATGGCGCAGGTGGGCGCCTCGGTCTTCTTCGGGCTGTCCTATATCGTGGCCAAGCGGCTGTCGGGACTGGTCCCGGCGACCGCGGTGGTGGCGATGCTGTCGCTGACCGTGGGCATCGGCCTCGCGCCGCTGGCGGCGGCCGTCTGGGTGCCGCCGACCATGGGACAGCTTGCGCTGCTGTCGGGGGCGGCGCTGGCCGGGACGGTGGCGCATTACTGCATGACCCGCGCCTTTGCCGCAGCCCCCCTGACCGTGACGCAGCCCGTCACCTTCCTGCAACTGATCTGGGCCAGCCTGCTGGGCGTCACGATCTTCGGCGAGCCGCTGGACATCTGGGTCATCATGGGCGGCGGCGTGATGATCGCCGCGATCACCTGGATCACCTGGCGCGAGGCGCGGCTGGCCCCTCGTCCCCGCCCGGCCCTTGCCCCGCAGCCCGCCCGGCCCTAGAAACCCCACCGATGCTTGCCCGGAGGCCGAAGATGCTGGACCACCTGACCTATACCGCGCCCGAAGCCAGGGTGATCGCCGGGGCCAAGGGCGACTGGGAGCTGGTGATCGGGCTTGAGGTCCACGCGCAGGTGGCATCCAACGCCAAGCTGTTTTCCGGCGCCTCGACGGCGTTCGGGGCGGAACCCAACAGCAATGTCAGCTTTGTCGATGCCGCGATGCCTGGGATGCTGCCGGTCATCAACGAATTCTGCGTGGAACAGGCGGTGCGCACCGGGCTGGGCCTGAAGGCCGCGATCAACCTGTTCAGCGCCTTCGACCGGAAGAACTATTTCTATCCCGACCTGCCGCAGGGCTATCAGATCAGCCAGCTTTATCATCCCATCGTGGGCGAGGGCGAGATCATCGTGGACATGGCCCCCGGCGTCGCCCGGCGTGTGCGGATCGAGCGCATCCATCTGGAACAGGACGCGGGCAAGTCGATCCACGACATGGACCCCGCGCTGTCCTTCGTGGACCTGAACCGCACCGGCGTCGCGCTGATGGAGATCGTGAGCCGCCCCGACATCCGCGGCCCGGAAGAAGCGGCGGCCTATGTCGCCAAGCTGCGCCAGATCATGCGCTACCTCGGCACCTGCGACGGCAACATGCAGAACGGCAACCTGCGCGCCGACGTGAACGTGTCGGTGTGCAAGCCCGGCGATTACGAACGCTTCCGCGAGACGGGCGATTTTTCCGTCCTGGGCACCCGCTGCGAGATCAAGAACATGAACTCGCTGCGCTTTATCCAGCAGGCGATCGAATACGAGGCGCGCCGCCAGATCGCCATCATCGAGGATGGCGGCAAGATCGTGCAGGAAACGCGTCTTTATGACCCGGACAAGGGCGAGACGCGGTCCATGCGGTCCAAGGAGGAGGCGCACGACTACCGTTACTTCCCCGACCCCGACCTGCTGCCGCTGGAAATCGAACAGGCATGGGTGGACGACATCACGGCCCGGATGCCGGAATTGCCGGATGCCAAGAAGGCGCGCTTCGTCACCGATCTGGGCCTGTCGGAATATGATGCGGGCGTGCTGACCGCCGAGGTCGAGAACGCCGATTACTTCGAGGCCGTGGCCGAGGGCCGCGACGGCAAGCAGGCCGCGAACTGGGTCATCAACGAGTTGTTCGGGCGGCTGAACAAGGAAGGGCTGACGATTGCCGACAGCCCGGTGTCGGCGGCGCAGCTTGGCGGCGTTCTGGACCTGATCGCCAGTGGCGAGATTTCGGGCAAGATGGCCAAGGACCTGTTCGAGATCCTGTGGACCGAGGGGGGCGACCCGGCCGAGATTGCGGCGGCGCGCGGCATGAAGCAGGTCACGGACCTGGGTGCCATCGAGGCAGCCGTTGACGAAATCATCGCCGCCAACCCGGCGCAGGTGGAAAAGGCGCGCGCCAATCCGAAACTGGCCGGGTGGTTCACCGGACAGGTGCTGAAGGCCACCGGGGGCAAGGCCAACCCGGCGGCGGTCAATGAACTGGTGGCAAGGAAGCTGGGTCTGTAGAAGCTGGGTTTGCAGGTCGGACGCAGGCCCTTGGCGGCGCATCTGGCGACATGCCCCGTCCTGCGCTAAGCAAGGATCACGTCCGGGCAAGGAGCGCGCCATGCAGACCCATGAATACACCGTCGTCCCCGCCCCCAGCCGCGGCGAAAAGGCACGCGGCGCACGGACGGGGGTTGAACGATTTGCCTATGCCCTGACCGGCGAAATCAACCGCATGGCAGCGGCGGGCTGGGAATATGTCCGCGCCGAAACCCTGCCCTGCGAGGAACGCAGCGGCCTGACCAGCCGCACCACCGTCTATCACAATGTGCTGGTCTTCCGCCGCGCGCTGGCCCGCACGGACGCGGCGCATCCGGTGGCGACGCTTGCCGCCGCCCCCGTCGCCGCCCTGGCACCGGCCGTGCAGGCGGCCCCGGCGCATGAGCCGCCCGCCTATTGGCCCGACGGCCAGCCCGAGGATGCCGGACCCGAGGACACTGCACCGCAGGCCGCCGGTTCGCGCGACGCCAACTTCGACGAGCCGCCCCTGCCGGAGGACGAGCCGGGGGAGGAGATGCAGGACGCGCCGCCCTTCGCCCGCCGCCCGCCGCTGGCGGCGTCGAAGCCGGGCGGCATCTTTTCCGAACCGATGCAGACCAGCGGCACTCCGCGCCTCGGTCCGGCGAAGCGCTGAACGCTTACCAGTGCGGCGGGCGCTGGTCGGCGGGCGGCGCGCCCTCGGCCGCCTCGCGTTCGGCCTCGCGTTCCATCAACAGGCCGACATGCCGCGACAGGCGGCGGATGTCGGCGTCCTGACGGGTCACGACATCCGACAGGTCATCCACCATGCGCTGCAGATGCGCCACCCGTTCCTCGACCGCCTGCAACTTGTCCATGCCGTCCCCTTCCGCTAATCGGTCCGGGCCACAGCAGAAAGACCGCCCGCATGGCCAAGGACACCAAACCCCGCCGCCCGCGCGCCGAGACGCCCAAGGGCTTTCGCGACTATTTCGGCGCCGAAGTCACCGAACGCAACCGGATGTTGGAGAAGATCGCCGAGGTCTATCGCCTTCACGGCTTCGACGCGCTGGAAACCTCGGGGGTCGAGACGGTCGAGGCGCTGGGCAAGTTCCTGCCCGACGTGGACCGACCGAACGCAGGGGTGTTCGCCTGGCAGGAGGAGGCGGTTCCGGGCGGCGGCCACGGCGACTGGCTGGCGCTGCGCTATGACCTGACGGCGCCCTTGGCGCGGGTGGCGGCGCAGTATCGCAACGATTTGCCTTCGCCCTATCGCCGCTATGCGATGGGTCCGGTCTGGCGCAACGAGAAGCCGGGGCCGGGCCGGTTCCGGCAGTTCTATCAGTGCGACGCCGACACGGTGGGGGCGGCAAGTGTCGCCGCGGATGCCGAGATCATCGCCATGCTGGCCGACGCGCTGGAGGCAGCGGGGATCGCCCGCGGCGACTATCTGGTGCGAGTGAACAACCGCAAGGTGCTGAACGGGGTGCTGGAAGCGATGGGCGTGACCGACGCGCATCAGGCGGCGGCCGTGCTGCGCACCATCGACAAGTTCGACAAGGTGGGCGAGGCGGGCGTGCGCGAGCTGCTGACCACAGGACGCACCGATGCCTCGGGGGCCGAGATCGAAGGCGTGGGGTTGCAGCCCGCGCAGGCCGATCCCGTGATCGCCTTCCTGACCTCGCGCGGCGAGACCAACGACGAGACGCTGTCCAACCTGCGCATCGCCGTGGGCGCTTCGGCCATGGGGGCCGAGGGCGCGGACGAACTGGCGCAGATCGCTGCGACGCTCGACGCGATGGGCATGGGCGCGGACCGGGTGGTGATCGACCCTTCGGTCGTGCGCGGCCTTGGCTATTACACCGGCCCGGTGTTCGAGGCGGAACTGACCTTCGAGATCCTCGACGACAAGGGCCGCAAGCGGCAGTTCGGCTCGGTGGCGGGGGGCGGGCGCTATGACGATCTGGTCGAACGCTTTACCGGGCAGAAGGTGCCCGCGACCGGGGTTTCCATCGGCGTGGATCGCCTGCTGGCCGCGCTGAGGGAAAAGGGGCTGGCCGGGGCGGATATGGCGGGACCGGTCGTTGTCACCGTCATGGACCGCGACCGCATGGCCGATTACCAGTCGATGGCTGCCGAACTGCGCGCGGCTGGAATCCGGGCCGAGGTCTATCTGGGCAATCCGAAGAACTTCGGGAACCAGTTGAAATACGCCGACAAGCGCGGCGCCCCCGTCGCCGTGATCCAGGGCGCGGACGAGGCGGCGCGCGGCGTGGTGCAGGTCAAGGATCTGGTGCTGGGCGCAAAGATCGCGGCCCAAGCCTCGGTCGAGGAATGGAAGGCCCAGCCCGCTCAGGTCGAGGTGCCGCGCGGCGATCTGGTCCGGGCGGTCAGCGAAATCCTGTCGCGATGACCCCCAAGACCGCCAAGCAAACTGCAGGCCGGCGTATTCTCGACGCCTTCCGCGCCGCGGGGGCCATCGAGGTCGCGCCCGACATCCTGCTGCCCGCCGACACGCTGCTGGACCTCTATGGCGAGGACATCCGGGCGCGGGCCTATGTCACCGCCGACCCGGTGCGCGGCGAGATGATGCTGCGTCCTGATTTCACCGTGCCGGTGGTGCGGATGCACATGACGGGGGGCGCGGAACCCGCGCGCTATTGCTATCTGGGCGAGGTCTTCCGCAAGCAGGACCACGGCGACACCCGCCCCGACCATCCCCGCGACAACGAATATCTGCAGGCGGGGTTCGAGATGTTCTCGCGCGATCCCGACGCCGACGCCGAGTTGTTCGCGCTGTTCCACGGCATCCTCGCCCCCCATGACCTTGCCGCCACGATGGGCGACATGGACCTGCTGCTGGATGCCGTCGCAGGTCTGCCGCTGGGACAGGCGCGGCGCGAGTTGCTGGCCCATCACGTCTGGCGCCCGCGCCGGTTCGAACGCCTGCTGGACAATTTCTCGCATCCCCTGCGCCCGCGGGTGCTGGCAGGCAACAGCGCCCCCTGGACGGGCCTGCGCGACCGCGAGGAAATGCACAGCCGGATCGCCCGGATGGACGCCAGCCGCACTGATCCCCTGCTGCCGCCCGAATGGCGCGAAAGGCTGCACCGGCTGTTCGCCGTCGCCGGTCCCGCGCCCGCCGCGCTGGATGAATTGCGCGTCCTTGCCGACCACATGCCCGCCATCGCCGAGGCGGTGGAACGGCTGGCCGGGCGGCTGGACGCCATCGCCGCGCGGGGGATCGACCCGCACGGCATCCGGTTCGATGCCAGCCACGGGCGGCACACGATGGAATATTACGACGGCATGACGTTCAGCTTCACCGCCGGGACACGCCCGGACTGGCCGCCGGTCGCTTCGGGCGGGCGCTATGACGCGCTGACGAAGGTGCTGGGGCAGGGGGCGGCAATCCCCGCGGTGGGGGGCATCATCCGCCCCGGCCTGATTGCGGAACTGAAATCATGCTGAAGCTGGGGGTGCCGTCCAAGGGGCGGCTGATGGAACAGACGTTCGAGTGGTTCGCGCACCGCGGCGTGCGGCTGGCCCGCAGCGGGTCCGACCGCGAATATGCGGGCACCGTGGACGGGGCCGAGGGCGTGCAGCTTGTCCTGCTGTCGGCGGGGGAAATCCCGCGCGAACTGGCGGCGGGGCGCATCCAACTGGGCGTGACCGGGTCGGATCTGGTGCGCGAAAAGCTGGCGGGCTGGCGGTCGGACGTGGTGGAACTGGCGCCCATGGGCTTCGGCCATGCCGATCTGGTGCTGGCGGTCCCGGCCTGCTGGCGCGACTGCGAATCCCTGGACGACTTCGCCAGCATTACCCGCGATTTCCGCGCGGCGCATGGCTTCCGCCTGCGGATCGCCACCAAGTATCACCGGCTGGTGCGGGCGTTCCTGTCGGCCCACGAGATCGCTGATTATCAGCTGGTTGACAGCCAGGGCGCGACCGAAGGCACGGTAGCGAACCTGACCGCCGAGGCCATTGCCGACATCACCAGTTCCGGCGAGACGCTGCGGGCGAACCACCTGAAAGTGCTGCCCGACGCGCTGATCCACGCGAGCCAGGCGACACTGTTCGCCGCCCGCGCCACGGTGGATGCGCCGGACGCCCGCGCCTTTGCCGCGCGGCTGGGGCTGCCTGCCGCACTTCACTGACTGAATATACGCCCTGCTCCAGGCAGTGGGCCGCAGGTTGCGTGTATTGCACGCAGCGTCCTACAGCCCCACCAGCGCCCGCGCGAAATCGTCCGCGTCGAAGGCGTCAAGGTCGTCGATCTGTTCGCCCACCCCGATCGCATGGATGGGCAGGCCGAACTTGTCGGCCAGCGCGACCAGCACGCCGCCGCGCGCGGTGCCGTCCAGTTTCGTCATCACCAGCCCCGACACGTCGGCCAGCTTGCGGAAGGTCTCGACCTGGCTCAGCGCGTTCTGGCCGGTGGTCGCGTCCAGCACCAGCAGGGTGTTATGGGGGGCCGAAGGGTCCTTCTTGCGGATGACGCGGACGATCTTGGCCAGCTCCTCCATCAGGTCGGCGCGGTTCTGCAGGCGCCCGGCGGTGTCGATCATCAGCAGGTCCGCGCCTTCGGCCTCGGCCCGCGCCATGGCGTCCCAGGCAAGGCTGGCGGGGTCCGACCCCTGCGGGGCGACCATGACCGGCACGCCCGCGCGCTGTCCCCAGACCTGCAGCTGTTCGACCGCGGCGGCGCGGAAGGTGTCGCCCGCGGCGATCACCACCTTTTTCCCCGCGGCGCGGAACTGGCTGGCCAGCTTGCCGATGGTCGTGGTCTTGCCCGAGCCATTGACGCCCACCACCAGCACCACCTGCGGCTTGCGGGGATACAGCGGCAGGGGCTGGGCGACCGGCGTCATGATGCGGGTGATTTCCCCGGCCAGCGCCTGTTTCAGCTCGGTCGCGCCGATGCGGCGGCCCATGCGCCCTTCGGCGATGTTGGCGGTCACGCGCAGCGCGGTGTCCACGCCCATGTCGGCCGCGATCAGCATCTCCTCCAGTTCCTCCAGCATGGCGTCGTCCAGTTCGCGCCGCGGCTCGGCGGGGGTGGACTCGGTGCGGCCGAAGATGCGGCCCATCAGGCCGGGGCGGCTTTCCGGGGCGGGCTGGGGTGCGGCTGCGGCGGGGACAGGCGCGGCGGGGGTGGGGGCCTGTTCTGCCGCAGGGGGCGGGGCAGCCGCCGGCACGGAAGCCGCAGCCTGTGCCACGGGGGCCTGCGCCGGGGAAACGGTATCGTCCGCGCCTTCGGACACGATGCTGTCGAGGCCCGCGCCGATCTTGGAAGAGGATTTCGTCAGCCGCTCGCGCAGCTTGGAAAAGAACGACATGCGGGCCACCTTTCGCTTTGGGCGAACCTAGGGGTTCGGGGCGCAAAGGGGAAGGGCGGCGGACCGGCTGCCGATGCGCGGCAGGCCCTTGTGGGTGCGTGGTTTCACGCAGCATCGCGGTGCGGTTCCTCGTGGTGCGTGCGAGGCACACACCCTGCGTGACGGTGGAGGAGACTTTCCACGACATTCCCATCAGCCCATCAAGCGCAACCCCCAGCCGCTGCTGCGCAACCTTCCGTAGGGTGCGTGCTCTGCACGCACCATCGCGGCGAGGTCACTTGTTGTGCATGGGAACCGCCCGTCCCACACGGGAAAACCCATTCACGGGTTCACCACCGATCCCTGCAACCGCGGCGTCCAGTCCTCGACCGCGGCATTGTCCAGCCGCCGCTGCGCGAGGCTGCGCCAGCTTTCGGACAGCACCTCCAGCGCGGCCATTTCGGCCAGTTCCGCCCGGTTCAGCCGGTCGCGGTAGAGGATGCGCCACAGCCGGTCCAGCGTCCAGCCGGGTGCGCCCCTCGCCACCAGCGCCAGCCCGTCGCCCGGCGCGACCAGTCCCGGTTCTATCACCCGGTAATACCAGCCGGTGCGGCCGCTGTCCTGCACGCGGCGCGCCATGTCGGGGACGGCGAAATGAATGTTCAGCTTCCAGCAGGGCTGGCGGGCCTGCGACACCTCGACCAGTGCTGCGCCCAGGCGGAAGCGGTCGCCCACCGCCACGCCGGATTCGGTCAGGCCCCCGCTCGACAGGTTCTCGCCGAAGCCGCCGGGCGCGAGCCGCGGCAGGTCGCCCAGTTCGTCGCGCCACGCCGGGTAGTGGCCCGCGTCATAGTGATGGACCGCCTTTTCCGGCCCGCCGTGGCGGCGGCGGTCGGCCTGTTGGTCGCCCTCGAACCCCTCCGGTCCCAGCCGCAGGGGCCGGTCCACCGGATGCTTGCCGATGGCGCTGAGGACGCCGGGGGCGATCGGGACGGCGGGGCCGATGCGGACGGGGGCAAGGGGAATCATGCGAACGCTCATGAGAAAGGGGGCGGCACGATGCGCCGCCCCCTTCATGCCCTGATGGCGGCGGCAGGGCAAACCCCGCCGCGCCCGTTCCGGTCAGGCCTTGCCCAGATAGATGTCGACCAGCTTGCCCAGCATCGCCAGCGCATCCTCGCGCGAGCGCTGGAAGCTGTTGCGCCCGATGATGGACCCGTTGCCGCCGCCGTCGCGGATGGCGATCGCATCCTCATACACGGCATCCGACCCCTTGGCCGCACCGCCCGAGAACACCACGACGCGCCGCCCGCCGAAGGCCGCCTGCATGCAGTGTTCGACGCGCTTGGCCTGGGTCGAGATGTCGATGCCCTGCTCCTGATAGACCTTCTTCGCGTCCTTGTTTTCCAGATGGTCGGTCGAGAGCTTGATCTTGATGACATGCGCGCCCAGCAGCGCCGCGATCTGGGCGGCATAGGCGGCGATGTCGATGGCGGTCTCGCCGTCCTTGCTGATCGCCTCGCCGCGGGGATAGGACCAGATCACCGTCGGGATGCCCACGGACGCGGCCTCGGCGCGCATTTCCGAGATCTCCTCGAACATGTCCAGCGCCATGTCCGAACCCGGATAGATGGTGAAGCCGATGGCCGCGCAGCCAAGGCGCAGCGCGTCCTGCACGGTCGAGGTCACGGCCTGGTTCTTGCCGGCGGTGTCGCTCATCAGCGAGTTGGCCGAGTTGCATTTCAGGATCGTCGGGATCTGGCCGGCAAAGGTGTCGGCGCCCGCCTCGATCATGCCCAGGGGCGCTGCATAGGCGTTCAGGCCCGCGTCGACGGCCAGCTGGTAATGATAGTGGGGGTCATAGCCCAGCGGGTTCTTGGCAAAGCTGCGGGCGGGGCCGTGTTCGAAGCCTTGGTCCACCGGCAGGATGATCATCTTGCCGGTGCCGGCCAGCTTGCCGGTCATCAGCATGCGGGCCAGATTGCCCTTCACGCCCGGGTTCTCGCCTTCGTAATTGGCGAGGATCTTCTTGACGGTATCGGTCATCTGCATGGAGGGGCTCCGCAACTGGAAAGGATGGAGGGTCCATAGCAGACCGGGGGCCGAGGGCAACGGCGGTTGCGCTAACGGCAGGAGGCGCGGAACGGGCCGGGCAACCCGCGCGTTGGAAGCGGCAAAACGGAGGCGTGCCCATGTCCAATCCCGAACCCGGTCTCAACCGCTCGCGTCGCTGGCATCGGCCTGCGATCATCGGTCTTGTCGTTGCGCTTCTGCTGGCGGTGATCGCGATGCTGATCTTTGCGCCGCTGGGGAGTGGCGACGACGATGCCGAGGTCGAGATCCTGGCCCCCGGAACCGACGCGCCCGACCCGGTGCCCGCCCCGTCCGAGACTGCCACCGGCACGGCGCCTGCGGGGACAGCTGCATCCGAATGATGGCGGCGAACTGAAGGACAGGAACTGTTTTCAGAGTTGCCCGTCCCAATGGCGTTTGCGGCGGTCGGCGCAAGGTGGTGAACCTGCGGATGCCAATGAAAAAAGCGGCCCGAAGGCCGCTTTTCTTTGCTTTTCTGCCGAAGGTCAGCGTTTCGCCGCGACCAGTGCTGCCACGCCGGGAAGGTCCTTGCCCTCCATCCATTCGAGGAAAGCGCCCCCGGCCGTCGAGATGAAGGTGAAGTCCCCGGCCACGCCCGCCTTGTTCAGCGCCGCGACCGTATCGCCGCCGCCTGCCACCGACACCAGCTTGCCTGCCGCGGTCAGTTCGGCGGCGGCCTTTGCGGCGGCATTCGTTGCCCGGTCGAAAGGTTCGATCTCGAACGCGCCCAAGGGGCCGTTCCAGATCAGCGTGCGGCACTGTGAAAAGACGCCCCGGATCGCCTCGACCGTCCTCGGGCCTGCGTCCAGGATCATTGCGTCGGGCGGACAGGCGGTCACGTCCACGACCTGCGATTCCGCCCCGGCCCTGAATTCGCGCGCCACGACCACATCGACCGGCAGATGGATGGTGCAGCCCGCGGCGCCCGCCTTGTCCATGATCTCGCGCGCGGTGTCGGCCATGTCGCGTTCGGCCAGCGAATTGCCGACCTCGATCCCCTTGGCGACCAGGAAGGTGTTAGCCATGCCGCCGCCGATCACCAGATGATCGACCTTGCGGATCAGGTTGCCCAGCAGGTCCAGCTTGGTCGAAACCTTGGCCCCGCCCACGACCGCGACCACCGGCCGGTCGGGATTGCCAAGGGCCGCGTCCAGCGCGTTCAGCTCCGCCTCCATCAGCTTGCCCGCACCCGCGGGCATCAGCCGCGCCAGGGCCTCGGTCGAGGCATGGGCGCGGTGGGCGGCGGAAAAGGCGTCGTTGACATAGGCCTGCCCCAGCGCCGCCAGCGAGGCGGCAAAGGTCGCGTCGTTCGATTCCTCGCCCGGATAGAAGCGGGTGTTCTCCAGCAGCAGCACATCGCCCTTTTCCAGCGCGGCGACGGCGCGCTTGGCATCGCCGCCGATGGCCTCGGCCGCGAATTTGACCGGCTTGCCCAGCGCGGCCTCCAGCGCGGGCACGACCTGCCGCAGGCT
>CALLYR010000546.1 GCA_937859005.1 uncultured Paracoccus sp.
CTGCGGCGCCATGCACCCCAGTTTGTCCAGCATCCGCCGAAGCTCGGCCGGGCCGGGCTGCGGTCCCGCCTGAAGACCCGGCATCGCCGGCCGCGCCGCGAACGCAGGCGCGGGCCTGCGGGGCGGATGGACCTCGACCACCTCGGCATCCTCGATGCGGGCGGCGGGCGGGCGTCCGGGCAGGGACCGGGCAGGGCGGGGGGGCTTGTTGCCTTCCGGCGCGGCCGTGCCGGAGGGCGGCAGCGTGTCCCCGGCCAGGGCGGCCTGGATGATGCGCGTGGCCTCGGCGGTGTTGCCGGCGCGTGTCTGGTCAAGCGCCCGGCTCATCGCCGTCGCGAACTGGCTGTTCATCTTGTGATCTCCCGGGCCTCGGCCCTTATGTGATGCGGTCCTTCAGCGCCGCCTTGATCGCGGGCGGGGCCTGCAGCGCGCCCAGCACGGTCAGCGATCCGATCGCCGCCCGCGCCAGGTCGGGGCTGATGTCGGGCGCGATCCGCGCCAGCCCCACGACCTTGATATGCAGCTTTTCGCCCGCCGCGACCGCCGCCTCCAGTTCGCCGCGGGTCACGTCGCGCAGCCCCAGCTCCAGCGTGTGACGCTCGATCGAGCGGCTGACGGCATCCGCTTCGGCCGTCAGCTGGTTACGGATGGCGGTGCGGATGAAGTCGCTGCGGTTGCCATAGAAACCTTCCTGCACCAGCAGGTCGATCCGTCCCAGATCGACATGCCCCAAGTTGATGGTGATCTTTTCATTGTCGGGTTGCCTTGTGACTGCGCGTGCCATTTTGCCATCCATGTGGATGGTATATGGAGTACATCAGCGCTGCCGCAAGACGCAACTGAAAAAAGAAGCCTGCCCCGAATCCCGGCTTCCGACCCCGCAGGACCTGCCGGAACCGGCACGGGCCGAGTTCGGTTCCGGCAGTCGGCGCAGCGGGGATTCGTTCTGAAATCGCTTGCAAAACCAAGGGCATCCGGCTGGCAGGCCGGATGAATCGGGGCCGGCGGGTTGTCATCGGGGTGCGGCTTCTGTCATCATGTTCTCTTTCGAGAAGCCGCGCGGCGCGCCCCGCAGGGGGATGAACGCCGCCGCAAGATGCCGGGCAGTTCGCATCCCGTGCCCCCTTTCCGGCAAGCTCGGGACAGCACAGATTCAGGAGAACCGATGACCGATCCACGCCCCGATCCCGCACCGCCCCGTGATCCGCCCGCCGGTTCCTTGCCCGACGGGCAGCAACCGGCATCCGCGTCCGAGGGAGAGGCGGTGCCGGCACCGGAAGGCACGACCGAGATCATCGAAACCGGCTATGTCATCGGCCAGGACAACCTGGCCCATGTCGTCCGGATCGAATTCGACATTCACAAGCCGGTCTTCCTGGTCTCCTCGCTGGCGATCATCGCCTTCACGGTCATGACGCTGATCTTCCAGGCGCAGCTGGAACCCTTCTTCGGCGGCCTGCGCGACACG
>CALLYR010000547.1 GCA_937859005.1 uncultured Paracoccus sp.
GGCCGAGATTTCCTTCTGACCGGCGCTCAGCGCACGGTCCCGTCCCCAGTCACCAGATATTTGAAGCTGGTCAGCTGTTCCGCCCCCACCGGGCCGCGGGCGTGCATCTTGCCCGTGGCGATGCCGATTTCCGCGCCCATGCCGAATTCGCCCCCGTCCGCGAACTGGGTCGAGGCGTTGCGCATCAGGATCGCGCTGTCCAGCCGTTCGAAGAACCGCGCCGCGGTCGCGTCGTTTTCGGTCAGGATCGATTCCGTGTGCTGGGAACCATGGCGGCGGATATGGGCGATGGCCTCGTCCACGCCATCGACCAGCTTCGCCGCGATGATGCTGTCCAGAAACTCGCGCCCGAAATCGTCGGCCTGCGCGGGGACGGTGCCGGGGACCACGGCCAGTTCGCCCACGGCCCGCACCTCGACGCCCGCATCCAGCAGGTCGCGGATCAGCACGTCGCCGTGACGCGCGCGGAAGGCGCGGTCGATCAGCAGGCATTCCGCCGCGCCGCAGATGCCGGTGCGGCGCGTCTTGGCGTTCAGGACCACCCGCCGCGCCTTGTCCACATCCGCGTCGCCGTCGGCATAGACGTGGCAGATGCCTTCCAGATGGGCAAAGACCGGCACCCGCGCCTCGGCCTGCACCAGCCCGACCAGGCCCTTGCCGCCGCGAGGGATGATGACGTCGATCAGCCCTTGCGCGCGCAGCATGGCGGTGACGGCGGCGCGGTCGCGGACCGGCACCATCTGGATCGCGGCCATGGGCAGTCCCGCCTGCCGCAGTCCTTCCTGCATGCAGTCGAGGATCGCGGCGGACGAGTTGATGGAATCCGTGCCCCCCCGCAGGATCACGGCATTGCCGGATTTCAGCGCCAGCGCCCCTGCGTCGGCGGTGACGTTGGGCCGGCTTTCATAGATCACGCCCAAGACCCCCAGGGGCGTCGAGACGCGCTGGATGTGCAGCCCGTTCGGCCGGTCCCATTCGGCCAGCACCCGGCCCACCGGATCGGGCTGGTCTGCGACCGCGCGCAACCCGTCGGCAATGGCGCGGATGCGGCCCGCGTCCAGCCGCAAGCGGTCCATCATCGCGGGCGACAGGCCCCTTTCCTCGGCATAGGCCAGGTCTTCGGCATTGGCGTCCAGGATCGCATCCTCGCGGTCTTGCATCGCATGGGCCGCGCCGATCAGGGCGGCATGCTTGCGTTCGGCGCTGGCATGGGCCAGCTCGGCCGCGGCTTCGCGGGCGGCGGCCCCCAGACGGGCGATCAGGCTTTCGGCGGATTCGGTCATGTCGTTCATCGTCGTCTCAGCTTGCGGCGGCGCCGCTGTAAGGGCCGCCCGCACTTAGCGCGCGGGCATAGGCGGGGCGGGCGTGAATGCGCGCCAGCCAGTCGCGGGTGGCTGGCCGGGCGGACGGGTCGGCGCGCAGGGCGGCCATTTCGACCGGAAAGCTCATCATCACATCGGCGGCGGTG
>CALLYR010000548.1 GCA_937859005.1 uncultured Paracoccus sp.
AACTCGACCGTGGTGCCGCGGTTGCCCGCGGCGGGCCGGACGGGGCCGATGCGGCCGCCCGCGACCGCGATCTGGGCGGCCTCCGCGCCCGCGGCACGGCTGGTCAGGGTCAACCGGCCCACCGCGCCCAGACTGGGCAGCGCCTCGCCGCGAAAGCCGAAGCTGCGGATGTCCAGCAGGTCCGCCCCGTCGATCTTGGAGGTCGCGTGCCGTGCAAGCGCCAGCGGCAGGTCGTCCGCCGTCATCCCGCAGCCGTCGTCCGCGACCCGGATCAGCGCCTTGCCGCCCTGCGCGATGGTCACATCGATCCGCCGCGCGCCGGCGTCCAGCGCGTTTTCCACCAGTTCCTTGACGGCCGAGGCGGGACGTTCGACCACCTCGCCCGCCGCGATGCGGTTGGCGGCAGATTCGTCCAGTTGCCGGATCACCGGCCGGATATTGGGGTCGTGACGCATCATGCCCCCAGATATAGCAGGCAAAGCGGCAGAGCCAGAATGATTCGACGGCAACCCCGGCAAGTCCTGCCGTCGCGGGCGGGAACTTCCCCTGCCCCTGCCGCCGTTATGCCCATGGCGGACGGATGTTCCGGCATGGGCAGGAGAAATTTCATGAAGACGATGACAGCAATTCTGGCATTCGGCGCGGCCCTGACGCTTGCCGGCTGCGGCGACAACCCCGGAGAGCGCGCCCTGACGGGCGGCGCGGCGGGGGCGGTGGTCGGTGGCCCGGTGGGCGCGGTCGCGGGGCGGTTCAGGTCAGGTAAGGCGCGTCCATGGGGATGCGGGCGGGCGCAGGGCGGCACGGCTGTCCTGCGCCTTTTCCTGCCGGAACGGCAGGTTCGGAGGGCAATCCGCCCGCCGACTGCAACCGGCAACGGATGAGCCGGAGGTCCGGTGGCCGCTGTGCCGGGGACAGATCCGGCGTCCTGCAAGCCGTTCGGATGGGTCAGGTCCGGGCCTCGGCGGCAGGGTAAGGTGGCATGGCGCGGCCATTCCCTGTTTCCGTGCGTCAGAACGGCAGGCCCTGCCGGCAGTCGGGCCGCCGCTTGTAAAGAAACAGGGCAGCCATCCCCGACAGCAGGGCAAGGAACGCGGCCAGCTCATAGGCCAGCAGCGGCCTGAAGAACCAGCCCGGCACTTCACGCAGATAGCCGCCCCGGGCACCCAGATAATAGTGCCCATCCACGACCTGCCCTGCCAAGGCACCATATCCGCCCAGAAGGACGATCCCGCGCATCAGCATGATCCAGAACACCAGCCCGCCTGTCCGCCAGACCGTCCGAAGGCGGTGGCAGGCACAGGGTTCGGTCAGGGGCGTGGTCAATCTGTCCCCATCCCCTCGGGCCGTCCCACCATCACGAACCGCAGCTTGCCCGAATCGAGCAGCCGCTGCGCCACCCGCTGCACGTCCCCGGCGGTGACGGCCTCGATGCTGGCGTTGCGCGTGTTGACGTAATCGCGCGGCAGCCCCATCAGCTGCATCCCGGTCAGGATCCCCGCGATCTTGCCATTGCCGTCGAAGCGCAAGGGATATTCGCCAGTCAGATAGGTTCTGGCGTCCGCCAGTTCGCGGTCGGTCACACCCTTGGCAATGCCGTCCCAGACTTCGCGCACCAACGCCACGGCCTGTGCGGTGTTGGCATTGGCGGTGGCCATGCCGCCCTGCCAGGTTTCGCCCAGCACCATGTTGGCAAGGCCGGTGCGCACGCCATAGGTCAGGCCGCGCTGTTCGCGGATCTCGTCCATCAGGCGCGACGAAAACCCGCCGCCGCCGAGGATGTGGTTCAGCACGAAGGCCGCAAAGTAATCCGGGTCGTCCATCGGCAACCCTTCCTGCGCGAAGGTCACCACCGTCTGCGGGCTGTCCCAGTCGATCACCGTCACGCCCCCGGTCAGCAGCAGCTTCGCCTGCGCCGGCAGGGGCGCGCTGGCCTGTTGCGGCAGGCCGCCCAGGATGCGGTCGACCAGCAGGCCCAGTTCCTCGGCCGTGATGTCGCCCGCCGCCGATACGATCACCCGGTCGCGCGCCAGTACCCGGTCACTGGCCGCGGTCAGATCCCCGCGGGTCAGGGCGGCCACGCTTTCGGCCGTGCCGTTCACCGAACTGCCATAGGGATGGTCGCCCCAGGCAAGCCGCGCCATTGCCTTGGCGGCGATGCTGTTCGGATCGGTATCCTCGGACCGGATCACGGACTGGACCTGCGCGCGCACCCGCTCGACGGCGTCCGCGTCGAATCGCGGCTCGGTCAGGGCTGCGCGCAGCAGGTCGGCCACCTTGTCGCGGTTTTCGGACAAGGTGCGGGCGCTGACCGTCACGGCATCGTCGTCGGCGTCGAAACTGGCGCTTGCACCCAGCGCCTCCATCGCCTCGGCAAAGGCGGTGGCGTCCATCCCGCCCGCCCCTTCCTCCAGCAGCGCGGTCATCAGATTGACCGCCCCGCGCTTGTCCGGCGCATCCATCGAAGCCCCGCCGCGGAAAGCGATGTTCAGCGCGACAAAGGGGATCGAGTGATCCTCGACCAGCCATGCCGCGATGCCGCCGGGCGAGGCGATCTCATGGATA
>CALLYR010000549.1 GCA_937859005.1 uncultured Paracoccus sp.
TGCATCGGCGCCGGCATGGGCGACGGCGGCAAGGGCGCGGTCGTGGCGGCGGTGATCCTGTCGGTCGTGCTGATGACGATCGGCTATCGCAGTGCCGATGCGACGCTCTGGTGGGCAGCGACGCCGATGCTGAAGGGCATCAACAACCTGCTGGTGCTGGTGGCCTTCTATCTGTTCGCGGCCTCGGGGGCGAAATCGCGCCTGGGCGTGCAGATGCGCCATCCGCAACTGACCGGATTCTCGCTGTGGGCCGGGGCGCATCTGCTGACCAACGGCGACCTGCCGTCCTTTGTGCTGTTCGGCGGGCTGCTGCTGTGGGCGCTGGTCGAAATGGCGGTCATCAACCGCGCCCAGCCGAACTGGACCGCGCCCGCCCATC
Organism: uncultured Paracoccus sp.; assembly: GCA_937859005.1. Lineage (GTDB taxonomy): Bacteria > Pseudomonadota > Alphaproteobacteria > Rhodobacterales > Rhodobacteraceae > Paracoccus. The sequence continues at coordinate 380 of CALLYR010000549.1, forward strand.
CGATCCCGCTGCGCAAGGAATGGACCACGGCGCTGGCCGCGCTGGCCGTCTATGTCGTCGTGGGCCTGATCCACGGCTGGATCGGCCCCAGTCCGTTCGGAGCGTGAGATGGCAAGGATCTATCGCCTGCTGACCGAGGACGACACCGCCGCCTTCTGCCACAAGGTCAGCCTTGCGCTGTCGCGGGGGTGGGAACTGCACGGCTCGCCCTCGATCGCCCATGACGCGGGGCGCGGGGTGATGCGCTGCGCCCAGGCGGTGACCAAGGAGGTGGCCGCCGGCTATACCCCCGACATGAAGCTGGGTGAGCAATGACCAAGACCAATCCGGGCCGTTTCTTCGAGGATTACCGCGTCGGGCAGGTGATCCGTCACGCCGTGCCGCGCACCCTGTCGGGGGGCGAGCGGGCGCTGTATCATGCGCTGTATCCCGCCCGCCACGCGATCCATTCGTCCGACGAATTCGCCCGTGCCTGCGGCCTGTCCGCCGCGCCGCTGGACGATCTGATCGCGTTCCATACGGTGTTCGGCAAGACCGTTCCGGATGTGTCGCTGAACGCGGTGGCGAATCTAGGTTATGCACAGGGCCGCTGGCTGGTCCCGGTGTGGGAGGGCGACACGATCCGTTCGGAATCCGAGGTGATCGGCGTCAAGGAAAACTCGAACGGCGCATCGGGCAATGTCTATGTCCGCACCCGCGGCCTGAACCAGCGCGGGGACATCGTTCTGGACTATGTCCGCTGGGTGATGGTGCGCAAGCGCGACGTATCCGCCCCCGCCCCCGATCCGGTCGTGCCGCAACTGGCCGCCACTGTCCGGCCCGAGGATCTGGCGGTGCCCGACGGGCTGGACTTCACCGGCTATGATTTCACCCTGGCAGGGGAGCCTCATCGCTGGGGCGATTACGCGATGGGCGAGATCATCGACCATGTGGATGGCGTCACCGTCGAGGAGGCCGAGCACATGCTGGCCACGCGGCTGTGGCAGAACACCGCCAAGGTCCATTTCGACGCCACCTTCCGCGACGACGGGCGGCGGCTGATCTATGGCGGCCATGTCATCAGCCTGGCCCGCGCGCTGTCCTTCAACGGGCTGGCCAATGCGCAGATGATCGTGGCGCTGAATGGGGGCGCGCACGCCAATCCCTGCTTTGCGGGCGACACCGTGCGCGCCTGGTCCGAGGTGCTGGACAAGGCCGAAACGCCCGCGCCGGGCGTCGGCGCCATTCGTCTGCGGCTGGTCGCGCACAAGGGCCGGGCAGGGGACGCCACGCTGCGGGACGCGAACGGGCGGTACGCGCCGCATGTGCTGCTGGACCTGGACTATTGGGCCCTGATGCCGGTGTGATGCGATGATCCTGCTGGCGATGGTGGTCCGGGACGAAGCCGACATCCTGCCCGCCAATCTGGAACACCACCTGGCCGCCGGTGTGGACCGGGTCGCGGTGCTGGACAACGGCTCGACCGACGGAACCGCGGACATTCTGGACGCCTATGTCCGTGCCGGCGTGGCCGAGGTGATCCGCGACGATTCCCCGGATTTCCGGCTGGCCGACGCGCTGGACCGGCTGGTGCGGGCGGCGGTGGCGCGGCATCGGCCCGACTGGGTGATCGCGACAGACGCGGACGAATTCCATACTGCGCCGGGCGGCGACCTGCGCGCGGCGCTTGCGGCCCATGCGGGCGACCGGGTGCTGACCTGCGAACGCGACAATCTGGTCGGCAGCCGCGAGGCGCTGGAGGCGCTGGGCTGGCAGCAGGCGCTGCGCCACGTCTGCACCCGCGGCCTTATGCCGCCTCCGGGTCATCACGATCCGGCCCTGCCGCTGGAACTGCCTTATTTCTGCTTTCACCTGCCGTCCAAGGTCGTCTTTCGTCCC
>CALLYR010000550.1 GCA_937859005.1 uncultured Paracoccus sp.
CAGCGCCCGCTCGATGATGTTGTGCAAGTGGCGGATGTTGCCCGGCCAGCGCATCGCCTGCAGCGCGGCCACGGTATCGTCGGGCAATTCGCGGTCGGGCAGGCCCTGCGCGGCATGGAACCGGACGATGAAATGGCGGGCCAGCAGGCCGATGTCGTCACGCCGTTCGCCCAGCGATGGCACGGCCACGGGAACCACGTTCAGCCGGTCGTAAAGTTCCCGCCGAAAGCGACCGGCGGCGATCTCGGCGGCGAGATCGCGGTTGGTCGAGGAAATCACCCGCAGGTCCACCCGCACCCGGTCGCTGCCGCCAGCGCGGGTGAACTGCTGTTCAGTCAGCACCCGCAGGATCTTGGGCTGGGTGCCCAGCGGCATGTCGGCGACCTCGTCGAAATAGATGACGCCGCCATGTGCCCGTTCCAGCAGTCCGGGTTCGATTCCGCGTTCGGATGTCTCGCGGCCGAACAGCACCTCCTCCATCCGCTCGGGCTCGATGGTGGCGCAGGGGACGGTGACGAAGGGCGCCTCGGCGCGCGGGGATTGGGTGTGGATATAGCGTGCCGCCAGTTCCTTGCCGACGCCGGGTTCCCCGGTCAGCATGACGCGGCCGTTCGATTTGGCGACCTTGTCCAGATTTTCGCGCAGCCGGCGGAAGGCCGAGGACTGGCCCAGCATCTCGGCCGCCGCGACCTCCTTGCGGCGCAGCTGGCTGTTCTCGCGCCGCAGGCGGCTGGTTTCCATCGCCCGCGTGATGACCACCATCAGCTGGTCGATGTTGAAGGGCTTCTCGATGAAGTCATAGGCGCCCTGCTTGATCGCGGCGACCGCGATCTCGATGTTGCCGTGGCCCGATATGATGACCACCGGCACGTCGGGGTTGTTGCGCTTGACCTGTTTCAGGATGTCGATCCCGTCCATCCGGCTGTCCTTGAGCCAGATGTCCAGGATCATCAGCGCCGGTTCCTCGGCGTTCAGCGCGCCGATGGCCTCGTCCGCATTGGCGGCCAGCCGCGTGGCGAAACCCTCGTCCTGAAGGATGTCCGAGATCAGTTCGCGGATGTCCTTTTCGTCATCGACAATCAGAATATCGCTCATGTGCCTGTCGCCTCGTGTTCAGTCTTGTGTTTGCGCGAGGCCAGCCGCACCGGCTGGCGTTCGCGGGGCAGTCGGATCTCGGCCAGCGCGCCGCGGTGGCCGGCCGCGTCGGGGGGGGCGTCGGTCAGCACCAGGCTGCCGCCGTGTTCCTCGACGATCTTCTTGACGATGGGCAGGCCCAGGCCCGATCCCCCCTGCTTCAGCGTGACATAGGGTTCGAACAGGCGGGTCCTGTCCTGGGGCAGGCCGATGCCGTTGTCGGTGATGCGGATGGTCACCGCATCGGGCTGCACCTTCATGTCCACGCCGACCTGCGGGGTCCAGTCCCCGGGGGCACGGTCGCGGATGGCCTCGGCCGCGTTCTTCAGCAGGTTGGTGAACACCTGCCCCATCATGCCCGGATCGCAATCGACGATCACCGGCTCGTCGGGAATGCGCGACGCGACCTTTCCCGCGACCGCATCGCGCTGAAGCACAAGCGATTCGCGCAACAGCTTCGCCAGATCGGTTTCCTGCCGGTCGGGTTCCGGCATCCGGGCAAAGCGGCTGAATTCGTCCACGATCCGGCGCAGGTCGCCGGTCTGGCGGATGATGACATCGGTATACTGGGCCAGCGCCTCGCGCTCGTCCTCGCCGGGGGCGAGTTTCATGAACTTGCGCCGGATGCGTTCGGCCGAAAGCTGGATTGGGGTCAGGGGGTTCTTGATCTCGTGCGCGACGCGGCGGGCCACATCGCCCCAGGCGGCCATGCGCTGGGCGCTGACCAGTTCGGTCACGTCGTCGAAGGCGATCACGTAACCCTCGACCTCGCCCCGTTCGTCGCGGCGCATGGCGATGCGGACCAGCAGGCTTTCGATATGGCCCTCGCGGGTCAGCCGCACCTCGTCCTGCACGGATTCGGCAACCGAGGCGTTCAGCCGGTCGAACAGGGGGGCGAATTCGGGCACCGCATCCGCCAGCGCCCGGTCGATGTCGCGCGCGGGGTCCAGCCCGACCAGCCGCGTGGCCGAACGGTTCAGGAAATCGATCTCTCCGGCCGCATCCAGCCCGATCACGCCCGCCGTGACCGACCCCAGCACCGAATCGAACAGCCGCCGCTGATCCTCGGCCGCGCGATAGCTTGCGACCAGCTCCGCGCGCTGCTGTTTCAGCTGCCGGGTCATGTGGTTGAAGCTCTGGCCCAGGGTCTGGATCTCGTCCCCGGTGTCGGGTTCGGGCACCTGCACGTCCAGATTGCCCCGTCCCACCTGTTCGGACGCATGGGCCAGCCGCCCGATCGGCCGGCTGAGCCGTTCGGCGAACCACAGCCCCAGCCACATCGCCGCCGCCACCAAGAGCAGCGCAAAGCCCAGATAGACCAGCGAGAATTCGAACAGCACCCGCCCGCGCGTCTGTTCAAGCTGTTGATACAGCCCCACCGTCGCCCGCGTCTCGTCCAGCAGCCCCAGCAGGTCGCCGTCCACGTCGCGGGTGACGTAAAGATAGCGGTTGGGCAGGCGGTCCAGCGCGACAAGGGCCCGGAATTCGTTGTTCTGCCAGTCCTCGATCAGCACCAGTCCCGCATCCTCGGCGGTCTGGAACTGCGCGGGCGAGGGCTGTTCGTACCAGAAACGATAGCTGCGTTCGCCCCGCGCGCGGATATTGCCGTTGGCGTCGATGACATAGGCCTCGCGCAGGCCGCGCTGGATCAGGCCCTGCCCCTCGGACAGCACCGCGCGCACATCGCCGTCGTCCAGCGCGGGCGCGATGCGGGCGGCGTCGTTCAGCACGCGGGCCAGAAGCTGCGCGTCTTCGGTCAGGTCGTGGCGATGTTCCTCCTGATAGGCCTCGGCCGCGGCCAGCGAGGTCGCCACCACCTGCTGCACGCGGGACGAGAACCACCCTTCCAGCCCGATGTTGACGGTCAGCCCGGCGAACAGCGCGACCAGCACGGTGGGCACCAGCGCGATCCCGGCAAAGACGCCCACCAGCCGCAGATGCAGCCGCGACCCGGCCGCGGCCTTGCGCCGCGCCGCGACCATGCGCGCCAGCCGCAGGCCCACCAGCCCCGCCAGCACCAGCAGATAGATCAGGTCCGCCAGCAGCACCAGCCGCAGGCCCGAGCTTTCCGTGGCCGCCCCCAGCGGCCCCATCACCGCCCAGGTCGCCAGCGCCAGCACCGGTCCCAGCAGCACCAGCAGCAGCGTCGCCGCGGTCTGGATGCGCCGCTGCCGGCGCAGCCGCGCCAGCCGTTCCGCCCACAGCTCGAACCCGGCCACGTCCTGGCGGGCAAGGTCGAAGACCCGCGCGGCATGGCGTTCCTCGGCCCGCGGGATCTTGAAGATGCGGCGGAAGGCGGCG
>CALLYR010000551.1 GCA_937859005.1 uncultured Paracoccus sp.
CCGCAGCCGGGCGGAATGGCCGCGCGGGCCGGGGCGGTGGTCGCCGATGCAGAATTCGTCCAGTTCCACCCCACTGCCATCGACTGCGGCGAAGATCCCATGCCGCTTGCGACCGAGGCGCTGCGGGGCGAGGGCGCGCATCTGGTCAACCGTCTGGGCGAACGCTTCATGGCCGGGGTTCACCCCGATGCCGAGCTTGCGCCGCGCGATGTGGTGGCGCGCGCGATCTTTGCCCAGACGCAGGCAGGGCTGCGTCCGGCGCTCGACACCCGCGGCTGTCTGGGCGAGCGCATCCTGACAGAATTCCCCGCCGTCGCCGGGGCCTGCCTGCGCAATGGCATCGATCCCGGCCGCCAGCCCATCCCGGTGGCGGCGGCGGCGCATTACCACATGGGCGGGGTGGAAAGCGACGATCAGGGCCGTACCTCTCTTTCCGGCCTGTGGGTCGCAGGCGAGGCCGCCTCGACGGGTCTGCATGGGGCGAACCGCCTTGCCTCGAACGGGCTGCTGGAAGCGGTGGTCTTTGGCACCCGCGTTGCGGATTCCATCCGGTCGGCCGGCAGCGGACCGATGGATGCAGCGCCGATCGTCCCGCCCTGGAGCGCCGGGCCGGGGGATATGCCCGACCCGCATCTGGTCGCCCGGCTGCGGCGTGTCATGACCGAAGGCGCCGGCGTCGTCCGCGACGCCGCAGGGCTGTCGCAGTGCCTGCGCGAGATCGCCGCCGTCGAGGCGGCCCAGCCCGCTTGCGAGATGCTGCTGAACATGACGGCGACCGCCACGCTGATCGCCGCCGCGGCGCTTGCGCGGCAGGAAAGCCGGGGGGCTCATTTCCGCCGTGATTTTCCCGAAAGCCGCGGCCCCGCCGGCCTGCGCAGCCGCATGACGCTGGCCGAGGCCATGGCCCTGCGCTCGACCCTTGAGGAGACACGATGATTGCACTGCCGCCCTTGCCCGACATGGTTCTGGAGCCCATCGTCCGCGCCGCCCTGGCCGAGGATCTGGGCACTTATGGCGACATTACCACCCGCACCGTGATTTCGGCCGGCACCCGCTATCGCGCCCGGATCATCGCGCGCGAGGCGGGCGTCGCCTCGGGGATGCAGCTTGCGGCCATCGCCTTTCGCCTGATCGACCCGGCGCTGCGCTTTCAGGCGCGGGTCGCCGACGGCCTCCCCTTTGCGGCGGGTGAGGTGCTTGCGGAAGTCGAGGGCGAGGCGGCTTCGATTCTTTCGGCCGAGCGGGTAGCCTTGAATTTCGCAGGCCGCCTGTCGGGCATTGCCACGCAGACCGCCGCTCATGTGGACGAGACAAGGGGCACGAACGCGCGCATCACCTGCACCCGCAAGACGACCCCCGGACTGCGCATCGTCGAAAAGCAGGCGGTGCTGCATGGCGGCGGCTTCAACCACCGCTTCAGCCTGTCGGATGCGATCCTGATCAAGGACAACCACATTGCCGCGGCGGGCGGCATCCGCGAGGTGCTGCGAAAGGTCAAAGCGCACGCCTCTCACATGATCCGCACCGAGATCGAGGTCGATCGCCTTGATCAACTGGCCGAGGTGCTGGACGAAGGCGGCGCCGATGTCGTCCTGCTGGACAACATGGACACGCCTGCCCTGCGCAAGGCCGTCGCGATGGCAGGCAGCCGCATCGTGCTGGAGGCTTCCGGGAACATGCGGCTTGAACGTATCGGGGAGGTGGCGGCAACGGGGGTCGATTACATCTCGGTCGGCGCGCTCACGCATTCCATCCGGACTCTGGACCTTGGTCTCGACTTCTAACCTGAAAGAAAGAGTGACATGCGCGATATGCCCAAGCGCAGATCTCACCCGTCTTCCGCCGATATCCACGCCCGCAGGCATGGCCGCTGTCTGTACCTGCAGCCGTGCAGGGGCACCGCGAATCAAGGTCACGCGCCGCTCCGGCCGGGATATTCCGCTGCAGCCCCACTTCGGCGTCGACCGTATGGCCGGTCCCATCGACTCGTGGGGCGCTCTCCACGAAGTGCCTGCGCGTCACCTTGGACAACCCTGTTTTTCGCCCGGCACTCGCGCCATCAGCGTCCTCTCGCGGACGCTGATGGCACTCTCGGCGTTGCGTCTGAACCGGACCCTGGTCTCGAAGCCCTGCCGGCCTGCAAGGCCAGCCTGCACGATGCCCTTGCGACAGCGGAGAATGGGCCGCTTCCCTACAACTACGATCCCGGCGACGACTGGCGCCATTGCCTGAGGGCGGAACTGACCGACGGCCCACTGCCGGGCCAGTTCCATCCGCGGCTCGCGGAAGCAGAAGGCCGATGCCCACCAGAAGACGCGGCGGGAACTGGCCGAGTGGCGCGGCGTACCGTTCGGCCCGTCCGTGCCGGACATCGACACGCATCAGCTTGAGGCTCTCAAGCTCGCCAGATTCTGGAAGCCACGAAAGCAACAGGCACCCTCGCCGGACGCTTACCCGCTGTTCACCTCGGCCGCCGCTCACGATGTCGCCCGCAAGCTCACGCTGGAGTGGAGCACGACATACCGGCCTGACAGGAACGCTTATCTGTTCAAGCCGGGACCGGGTTCATGGAGCTGTCCCGCGACCAGCCGCCACGGATCAGGATTTCGGATTGCGCGGCTCAGCGGCCGGCGCGACGGACAGCCCGCTCCAGCGCATCGAGAAAGCGCGACCGGTCCGCTTTCGTAAAGCCCCGACCACCGCCCTGCCTGAACGGATCGGCGGCGCGCAGATCGGCCATCAGATCGCGCGTGGCAAGGACATTGCCGATATTCTCGGCATTCAGCGCCTCGCCGTCATGCTTGAGGACCTGCGCTCCGGCCGCGACGCATTTTGCTGCCAGAGGGATGTCGCCGGTGATCACCACATCGCCCGATCCTGCGCGGTCGGCGATCCACTTGTCAGCTTCGTCCGGACCTTCCGGGACGATCACTGTTTCGACAAGCGGATTTTCCGACGGCCTGATCCCCCCGTTCGAGACGATCACCACGCGCAGCCGGTGCCGTGTGCCTACGCGCTCGATCTCGGTTTTCACCGGGCAGGCATCGGCATCCACATAAATCACCATCGATGACAGTCCCTTCAGTGACGCGAGAATTCTGATGTCGCCGTTGAAGAATATCTCTTCAATGCCTGCTCAAGCCACATCACCGGCTGAGCCACTCTCCAGTTCTTGGACAATTTTCCGGTTGATTCAAGCTCCCGCCTGCACCTGCCGATCGGTTCCGATGCTGTCCCGGCAGGCCACGGCGGACGGCTGTCCGCCATGGGCGGCACGGGGCCGCTGGTGGTTGCAGAAATGCGATTTGGCGTCCGATACCTGCCCTGGCCTGCGATCCGGCCTCCCATGCATGAAGGCAGACGCACTCATACTTCAGGGACCGCCAGAGGCGTCCGACCAGGAGCACCTAACAAGACCTTCTGTCTGGCCTGCTGCCGATTCCGTGGACAGCATGTCAAGCCCGCATGGCGCGGGCCTCGAACTCTACGGGGCTGGCAGGCGGTTGGCCGGGCTGGGACGGCAACTCCCCGATCACGAGACGGGATACGACACCGCGTCAGCAGAGCGCCAGTGGGGCCGCAGCCCAGCCCCGGCAATCTCAACCCGCAGGGCTGACCGCCAGCAACAGCACATAGCAGGCCAACCAGACCATCAGGCCGCGGAACGCCATATTGACGAGCCGGAACTTGCGTCTGGCAATGGTGGCGAGGTTCTGGACGTTGCCCGCGTATTCGTCGAACAGGAACCCCGTGTCGCCGGCGCGGCGCGCGGACAGCAGGCGGTTGCCCTGCTCGGGCCAGGCGCCCCAGAAGAGAGAGGTCCCCCT
>CALLYR010000552.1 GCA_937859005.1 uncultured Paracoccus sp.
ATCGGGCCGCGCGCCGGTGCCCAGCATGAAGCTGGCCGGATCGCCCGGCACCAGATCGACGACCGCGAAGATCACCGCCGAGGCAACCAGCAGGCTGAGCGTCAGCGACAGCAGGCGGCGGATCAGGGGGCGCATGGCGGAACCCCGGCAGAAGCGGCCGGCAAGGTCCGGCGCCACGGAACGGGCGGCGGGCAGGGCGCGGCGGGGATGCGCCGGCTCATGTCCCCGGCGCCTGCGCCTGGTCCAGCAGCGGCAGGTCGTCGGCGGGGCTGACGCTGTGACGCTCGATCATGCGGTGGACATGGGGGGCGCCGTCGCCCCGGTGCAGGGCGCGCAGTTCCTCGGTCACCTCGGCGTCGGACTTCGTGCGGCGCAGGTTGTGGCGGACATATTCGTCCCAAGTGGCGATATGATAGGATTCCGACCACAGTTCGGGGTTTTCCAGATCGCGCAGCAAGGCCCAGTTCCGCGCCCCGTCGCGGCGCCTGATGGCGCGGCGCCGGGCCATCAGGCGCAGGAACTCGGCCGTATCGTCCGACGCGATCTGGTAATCGACCATCACCATGATCGGCCCCGACCGCCCGCGGAGGTCCAGCGCCAGCGGCGGCGCGCGGAAGCGGTTTGCCGGGTCGAGGTCGAGCTGGCCGTATTCGGGCTGGCTCAGCCAGTGGCCGGCGAGCGCGCCCAGCAGCAGCAGCCCCGCCGCGCAGGCCAGCGCCGTGTCCACCGACCATGCGCCCGCGATGGCACCCCACAGCCACGACCCCGCGGCCATTCCCCCGAAGGTCGCGGTCTGGTACAGCGCCAGCGCGCGGGCCACGACCCAGCGCGGCGTGGACAGCTGCACCGTGACGTTGAACAGCGACAGCGCCAGCACCCAGCTTGCGCCCGCGGGCAGCAGCGCCAGCCCCTGCAGCCAGACATTGCCGGTCAGCGCCATCGCCGCGCAGGACAGGCCGAAGGTCAGGAACGCCAGCCGGATGATGCTTTCGTTGCTCATCCGCTCGCGCACGCGCGGGTTCAGCCCCGCGCCCAGGATCGCGCCCATGCCGAAACAACCCAGCAGCAGCCCCAGCATCAGCGAGCCGCCCTCGGGATGCTGCTTGGCGATCAGCGGCAGCAGCGCCAGCACCGAAACCGCCGCCAGCCCGAACAGCCCGCCGCGGATCAGCACCCGCAGCAGATTTGGCGACAGCACGACATAGCGCAGACCGGCGGCCAATGCGGGGCCCAGCGGCTCGGGCGGGACGGCCGCCTTGCGCTCGGGCGGCCGCCACCGCAGCATCGCGGCGATCAGGGGCAGGTAACTGGCCGCGTTGACTGCGAATGCCGCCGCCGCGCCGAAACCCGCAACGATCAGCCCGCCCGCCGCCGGTCCCACGCTGCGCATCAGGTTGAAGCCGACCGAGTTCAGCGTGACGGCCGCCGCCAGATCCTCGCGCGGGACCAGATCGCCCATGCTGGCCTGCCAGGGCGGGTTGTAAAGCGCCTGCCCCATCCCGATCAGGAAGGTCAGGGCCAGCAGGCTCCACGGGTCCAGCCAGCCCAGATACGCCACCACCGCCAGGAACAGCGACACCCCCGCCATGATCCCCAGCGCGATCAGCAGTAGCCTGCGGCGGTCGAAGATGTCGGCCAGCGCCCCCGACAGCAGCGCGAACAGCATGATCGGCAGGGTGTTCGACGCCTGCACCAGCGCGATCAGCGTGGGG